>NZ_SJWW01000040.1:0-442 GCF_004352745.1 Streptococcus sp. KCJ4932
GTCAGAAGGTGACCTTCACGATCCACACCGTCGCCTCCGCGGGCGAAGGCATGGTTCGATGGGCGCCTGACGGCAAGCATGTCGTCGCCCTATGGGACTACATCGCCGAGCTTGACTGACCCCTCAGAACCGTCAGGGGGTCCGAACCATCGGACCCCCTGACGTGTTCCAAGAAACCTCTATGAGGAGCGCGGAATCAGTGGAAGAAGTGGCGAGTCCCGGTAAAGTAGAGTGGGACGCCGGCCGTACGGCAGACCTCGATCGTCTGGTCGTCACGAATGGAACCACCCGGCTCGACGATCGCAGCGATATGGGCGTCAATGAGCACCTGGGGACCGTCGGCAAATGGGAAAAAAGCGTCGGAAGCGGCGACCGATCCGGCGGCACGATCTCCGGCCCGCTCCACGGCGAGCCTGCAGGAGTCGACCCGGTTCACTTGCCC
>NZ_SJWW01000041.1:0-418 GCF_004352745.1 Streptococcus sp. KCJ4932
GTAAACCACACTATAGATGATAATGACCGTTTTCAGGCTGGTGCTGTCATCCGGTGCAAAGCGAGAAAAGACCCACATGGTAAACACCGCCAGCGACATTACACCGACGCCGCGCAGCCCTTCCATCCAGCCCATAATTTTCCCTTGCTCGCTATGATCGTCAAGCAACGATGCAGCTTTAATCGACACCGACCACAGCATTAAAATCGTCGTTATCGCAAAGGCGATCTGAATACAGAGCATTACCCACAGCGGTGGATACGTTGCCATTAACAGACCCAGTAATCCGGTAATGATCATCGCGGAAGTAATCATTTTGCGGTGTGAAAATTTATCGGCAATAACGCCGCTGGGGGCATAAAGAATAATGGCCGCAATACCAAAGGTACTCATTATTAAACCTATCTCGGTATTGCTG
>NZ_SJWW01000042.1:0-413 GCF_004352745.1 Streptococcus sp. KCJ4932
TTTTACGATGATATGAAAAATAAGCTGGGCGCGGACGGTGATTTTGCCCAGGGTTATGTCATCGCCCACGAAGTCGGCCACCACGTACAAAAACTGTTAGGTATTGAGCCGAAAGTACGCCAGTTGCAGCAAAACGCGTCGCAAACGGAGGTGAATCGCCTTTCGGTGCGCATGGAGCTACAGGCGGATTGCTTTGCCGGCGTGTGGGGACACAGTATGCAGCAGCAAGGCGTACTGGAGGCGGGCGATCTGGAAGAGGCGCTCAATGCTGCACAGGCTATCGGCGACGATCGCTTACAGCAACAGGGGCAGGGGCGCGTCGTGCCGGATAGTTTTACTCACGGCACCTCAGAACAGCGCTACAGCTGGTTTAAGCGTGGATTTGACAGCGGTGACCCGGCGCAATGTAATAC
>NZ_SJWW01000043.1:0-277 GCF_004352745.1 Streptococcus sp. KCJ4932
CGCTTAACGGCGTGGGGGTTCAAGTCCCTTAACCCGCATTAAATAAGAAGTTGCCGGCTTAGCTCAGTTGGTAGAGCATCTGATTTGTAATCAGAGGGTCGCGTGTTCAAGTCATGTAGCCGGCATAACCTTTTGTTAATAGTATTAGCTTTGGGCGCATAGCTCAGCTGGTTAGAGCGCACGCCTGATAAGCGTGAGGTCGGTGGTTCGAGTCCACTTGTGCCCATTTATTAATATGGTCCGTTGGTCAAGGGGTTAAGACACCGCCTTTTCACGG
>NZ_SJWW01000044.1:0-271 GCF_004352745.1 Streptococcus sp. KCJ4932
CTGACTACGAATCAGGCGGTTGCAGGTTCGAATCCTGCAGGGTGCATAATTTCGGGAAGTAGCTCAGCTTGGTAGAGCACTTGGTTTGGGACCAAGGGGTCGCAGGTTCGAATCCTGTCTTCCCGATGTGAATTCTCGAAATTCACAAAGACCTTTGAAAACTGAACAATACGAACCAAACGTGCGGGTTACGGAAGTAACCTGTCAAAAACGATAAATCTGTCAGTGACAGAATGAGAACAAGATTAAATGAGAGTTTGATCCTGGCTCA
>NZ_SJWW01000004.1:0-123686 GCF_004352745.1 Streptococcus sp. KCJ4932
TGAGCCAGGATCAAACTCTCATTTAATCTTGTTCTCATTCTGTCACTGACAGATTTATCGTTTTTGACAGGTTACTTCCGTAACCCGCACGTTTGGTTCGTATTGTTCAGTTTTCAAAGGTCTTTGTCTCATCAGAGACAACTTCTATATTCTATCAAATTTGAAACGCTTTGTCAACATCTTTTTTCAAGAAATTTTCAAGTTCTTTTCAAATTTGTTGCCGTCGCCCTCTCGAACAACAGCTATATTAGTTTATCATTTCTATCACGCTTTGTCAAGAACTTTTTTTAAGTTTTTTTAAAGCCTTCTGAAATGTTTGCTGCCTCAAACAACAGCTTATTTAGTATACTAAACTTCATTTCCTCTGTCAACAGGTTTTTTAGCTTTTTTTGATTTATTCTAGCCACCTTCATATTAGCAGCTAATAAGCCCGTTTTTAAGCATATTATTTGAGCACTACTTTTCTATTGGGAGATAAAAAAAGAAGGCTCTACGAGCCTTCTTTTGTCTTTTCTGACTGTTTTCTACCTATTATGTAGATTATTCTTCAGAATCATCCATTTTTTCTTTGACTTCATCATATGAAAGAGCGTGTGCTTCTTCTGTATCGTTTTCTAATTCTTCAGGAACTTTACCTGTTTCATAGATAGATTTAATTTGTGCAGCATCAAGTGTTTCATATTTAAGAAGTGCTTCAGCAATAAGTTTATGAGTTTCACGATTATTATTAATAATATCAGCCGCTTTATTACGTGCTTCATTTAGAAGTGCGCGAACTTCATCATCAATCATTTGTGCTGTTTGAGGTGAGTATGATTTTTCTGGTGAAACTTGACCTGCCATAATAGCATGATTACCCTCATATTGGACTGGGCCTAGTTTTTCACTCATACCATATTCGGTTACCATGGCACGAGCCAATTGAGTTGCTTGTTCAAAGTCATTTGATGCACCAGTTGTTTGAGCATTAAAAATAATTTCTTCTGCAACACGTCCACCCATCAAACCAGCTAATTGTTCTTTAAGATCAGACTTAGAGTGTAACATTTGATCTTCTTTTGGAAGAGCAATCATGTATCCACCAGCACGTCCACGAGGGACAATTGTAACTTTATGGACAACTCGAGCACTTGAAAGCACTAAACCAACAATTGTGTGTCCAGCTTCATGGTAAGCAACCATTTCGCGTTCACGTTGTGAAATAGTACGGTCTTTCTTAGAAGGACCTGCAATAACTCTATCTTCGGCTTCATCAATATCTGAAGCATCAATTTTAGTTTTATTACGACGTGCAGCAACCAAGGCAGCTTCATTCAAGACATTTTCAAGATCAGCACCGACAAATCCAGGGGTTTGTTGTGCAACAACTTTTAAGTTAACATCTTCTGCCAATGGTTTGTTTTTAGCATGTACTCGAAGAATAGCTTCACGTCCTTTAACGTCTGGACTTCCTACAAGAATCTTACGGTCAAAACGCCCTGGACGTAAAAGAGCAGGGTCTAGGACATCGCTACGGTTAGTTGCGGCAATAACAATGATGTTTTCGTTTCCTTCAAAACCATCCATTTCAATAAGGAGTTGGTTAAGAGTTTGTTCACGTTCATCATTTCCGCCACCCATACCAGCACCACGTCTGCGACCAACAGCATCGATTTCATCGATAAAGATAATCGCACGTTCAGCTTTCTTAGCATCTTCAAAGAGTGATCGAACACGACTCGCACCGACACCCACAAACATTTCAACAAAATCAGAACCTGAAATTGAGAAGAATGGGACGCCAGCTTCACCAGCGACAGCTTTCGCAAGTAATGTTTTACCTGTTCCTGGAGGGCCTTCAAGAAGGACTCCGGCTGGAATACGAGCACCGAGTGCTTTATATTTCTTAGGATTTTTCAAGAAATCAACAACTTCAACAAGTTCTTGTTTTTCTTCCTCTGCTCCAGCAACATCTGAGAATCTTACTTTAACATCACCTTTATTTTGTGACTTAGCACGATTCTTACCAAAACTCATCGCACCACGTGCACCATTACCACCTTGATTCATCATCATGAAGAAGAAGGCAATCACTAGAATAAGTGGAAGATAAGTTAGTGCCAAAGATAGCCAAGCTCCGCTTGAACTTTCTTGCTTAATGTTTACATCAACGTCAGCTTTTTGAGCTGCTTTAGTAAGTGTATCAATAGAGGAATCACTTGGTAAAATAATTGATGTAAACTCAGTAACTGATGTTAAGTTATTTCCTTCTAAGAAAGGAAGAGAGGCACTTGATTTTGTCTTTTTAGGTTTCGAATACTTACCACTTACTTCAATAATGCTACCGTTTGGCTGGTAAGTAATCGATTTAATATCACCCGCTTTAATTTGTTTAACCAAAGTCGAGTAATTAATTTGCTGGCTTTGTGTACTTGTTCCTCTCAAATAGTATTGAAATGCGGTAATTGCCGCAATAATAACAAGAATATAAATAAAGGAATTTTTAACAAAGCCATTATTTTTGTTATTTTTCATATATGACTAACGACTTTCTACTAATTTGAATAGATTTCTTCTTTCAAAACGCCAACATATGGTAAATTACGGTAACGTTCAGCATAGTCAAGACCAAACCCTACAATAAATTCGTTTGGAACATCGTAGCAGACATAGTCAGCTTCGATGTCAACAACACGACCTTCTGGTTTATCAAAAAGGGTTGCGATTTTTACTGAATTTGCTTTACGGTATTTGAACATATCACGAAGGTATTTTAGAGTACGACCTGTATCGATAATATCTTCGATAAAGACAACATCACGACCTTCAATGTTCGTATCAACGTCTTTAAGGATTTTTACTTCACCACTGCTTTTTACTCCGCCGTGGTAGCTAGAGACAACCATAAAATCAATTTCGACATGTGTGTCGATATGTTTAATCAATTCTGCCATAAAAGGTACAGAACCTTTCAAAACACCAATTAATAGAGGATTTTTACCTTCATAGTCTTTTGTAAGTTGTGCGCCTAATTCTTTGGTTTTGGCAATAATCTCCTCTTCAGAATACAACACTTTTTCAATATCTTGTTCAAGCATGACATCACCTATTTCTAATTTTTTCAATATACAATTTGCCCTCCATTATATCATGTTTAGAGGGTTTTCTCAAATAAGTTTTATCAGCAACCTGGACAAAAATAATTTTTCCATCCTGCTCGCCGATAATAGCATTAGCACGTTCTTGACTTGGAATTTTCTCATCGATAAAAAGCCTACGCAATTTTTTCGAAAAATCTCCAAAATCAATGCGGTCACCTTCCTGTCTTTTTCTCAAAAGAATAGGATTTAAACTGTAAATGGCTATGCCTTCCTTATCTTTGCTAACAAATTGAAATTGAAACTGACCATAATTGACTATACTGTTATATTCTAGCATCTTTTGAGCTAGTTCCCCATCGGTCTTAGGGCTGATTTTTTTCACTTGAAATGTTTCATAATCTTTAACTAGCCAGTAATCTGATTTCACATGATAGTTAGCATTAGATTTATTTCTTAAAAGATGCAACATTTCCTCAAACTGTCCATGAGACACTTGCAATTCAGGAAAGTTTTCAAGGTAATTTTGAAAAAGAAGGGCTTGAACTGCAGGAGTCTGAGCTAGAAATTGAGAACAATTTGTTGGATCAATATCCTTTGTTAAATCCTGAAAAGCTTGGAAAAGTTGCTGACTTTCATTTCCAAGATAACGAAGGGCTTGTTTAAATTTAGGATTTTCTTCCTCTAAAATTGGAAAATAACGATTCCTAATACGATTTCTCAAAAAATCTAAAGAGCGATTGGTATCATCCTCAAAGTGGAAGATATCAGGTAACTCTTTTTTAGAATATGCCAAAAATGGTCGAATCAATTCACCATCACCAAATGCATTCACGGTTTGCATTCCTGATAAATGGCGTAAACGACTGCCACGTAACAGTCGCATAAAAATCGTCTCAGCTTGGTCATCGGCATGATGTGCTGTTACAAGCGCTGTATAAGAATGCTCAGCCATCAACTCTTTAAAAAACTTGTAACGAAAATCACGCGCAGCTGTTTCCGAAAAAGCCCCAGAAAAGTAGGCTACATAAATCGGAATTTGGTGCTCTTTTGCCCATTCTCGCAAATAAGCTTCTTCAGTGTCTGACTCAAGACGTTGTTTATGATTCACGTGAGCAATGGCAATATCTACTCCGAGTTTTTTTCGGTATATATACAAAAAGTGTAGCAGATTCATAGAATCTACTCCACCTGATACAGCTATTAAAACTTTTTTATGTTTGGCAAAATAAGCCTTTTTTTGAATTTCTTTTACTAATTTATCATACATAAGACTTCACTTATTTCAAAATGTTGTAAACGTCATTAGCGATATTTGAAATATCGTCGTAAGAAGCTTTATCTGTAAAAATTGACAAAATAAAAGGTTGATTAGCATAAACGATAGCAACATCGTGTCTGTAATCATAAGCATCACCGATTTTGTGAGCTACCTGAACATTAATATCTTTAGAGATACGTGCATTATCAAATGCTGTTGATGATAGATATGAGATAATATCTCCATTTTGCTGATAGATAGCTTCCATTAAATCAGCAGCTGTTTTAGAAGACATTTCACGTGTCTTCATATCAAAATTAGTATTGGTTACAGCACTAATGTCTGAGGTGAAATGTTCACCATATTGTTTAGCGACATAATAACCTAAAATATTTGTCGCAACGTTATCAGAGTTCTGACATACAGCTTTTAATAAATCTTCAACGCTGTAATCCTTATTATCAGCTGTTTTGCTAATTTTTCCGCTACCGCTTGGGTTATAAGCTTTAGCAAAGGTATTCACATCAGCAGTGTATTTTAGTTTATCATCCATCTTAACACTGCCATCCTGAATTTTTTCTTCAACGTAATACAGTGTCGCTAATTTGGCAACACTAGCTGCATACATTGTTGTATCAGGATTAATCCCTGCTGTTTCTTGGGTTGACAGTTGTTTAACGTAGATGGAATAGTTACCTTTATTGTACTTCTGATTGAGAACCTGCTGAACTTTTTCCATACGGTTATCAGTATCAGACAAAGCTTCTTCGCTAATCCATCCTTTACCATCAACTTTATAATAAGTTCCATGATGAGTTGTCGCTTTTTGTGAAACAGTAACTGCTGAATAAGCGTTTAAATCTGTCTTCACTTCTTGTGTTCCAACCACATATGGTGATTGATAAACTTGAAAGCCTTCCCTTAGCCAGTAGTTTTCTGACAGTGACTCTTGGCTAAGAATAACATCATCGTAAATCAACTGGCGGCTAGCTTCAATATAATTACCATCTGATAGCTCAAAAACAGGTTGAGAGTTATCATTAATCAGAATACTAACAATATCCAATTGACTATTAGCAGCGATTGTTCTAGAAACAACTGTTAGATTACTATCTTTATAAATCTCGCTAGTTTTAGCAAGGACTGGATTTGATGGCACAGCATCAAAGTAAGTTGTCGATGCTGCCACACCAGCTGTCAATTGGTATTTTGCTGCATTACTTAAATCAACATTTTTTTCGGTACTAACAACAGAAAGAGAAGTCAAGAAAAATGGTATTAGCATCACTGCGAATAGTTTTTTCATTGGCTCCTCCTTTCATTCTTTTTTAGTTGATTGATGATTTTCTTCTCGTAATTTTTGATTTTCTTCAGCCAATTCTTCTAGCTTTTCATCAGAATAAGCTAAAAATTTTTCAATAGTTTCGATTAAATTTTCCATATTATTTTGGTAATAGATTTGGCAATGGATAAACCGTTTCGCCTGAACGTGATAAGTAGTATTTAGCACGAGCATACTTCTCAACATAATTTTCATCTTTCAAACGATTAGCCAAAACTTTTTCAGCGTCCGTTTCAACAACAAGATTGTCGTAAGTTTTCTGAAGTGACACAACTTTATCTTTACGCTCTTGTAATGTTTGGTAACTTTTAACTAGGTTGTAAGTTGGCAAAATAAACAACAACATAACAACAATCAAAATCCATCCCATAAAACGATTACGTTTACGATTTTCTTCTTCCATGTAACGTTTTTTGGTGTTTTCATCATTGATGTATTGATTGTTCAATTGAACGATATTAGGCTTCTCCATCCGCTTCTATCCTTGTTTCATTAATAATTTCATACATCTTAGTGGCGTCTTCTTTTTTGGTACTATCTTTCATTTCCAAAACGCGCACTGTCAGTAATTTATTTCCAAAACGAATTTCAACTTCGTCGTTAATTTTTAAATCAGTTGATGATTTAGCTAAGATACCATTTACTTTAATACGCCCTTTATCAGCTACTTCTTTAGCAACTGGACGGCGTTTTATAATACGGGATACTTTTAAATATTTATCTAATCTCATAATATTCTACCTCGCAATCTTTTCTATTTTATCACTTTTTTTCAGAAAATAGATGTTTTCAATCTGTTTGTTAAGATAATGTAATAAAAAGAGAGCTTGCGCTCTCTTAGTTCTACTAAAGTTAGATAGACGGTGTTTTAATAAAAAACTAGGGTAGAAACGACAACTCCAACAAAGAAAATAAGCCAAGTGACAGTTAACAAACTAAAGACAAACCACACCTCTCTAAAAAAGTTTATCTTAACCTTTTTCTCTGGATTAAAAAAATTGAGAATGTCTGCATAAGTCTGAAGTTCGCGATTTTTTACAATATATAATATTTGAAAAAGAGAATAAGCAACTGGCATTACTAATAAAGTCAAAATGGCAACTACTTGCCCTTTATCAAATAAATAACGTGTTCCAAACACAACTGAAAAAATAAACCAAGAAATTCCTCCAAGAATAAGCCATTTCTTAAATTGCGACTGGTCCACCTGATGTTTCATAATATCAACATCTCCTTTAATTAGATGATCTAAGGAAACATCAAAATAATTAGCCATCAACAAAAGTGAATTGATATCAGGGTAAGTCTTGCCCCTCTCCCAATTGGAAATTGTTTGACGTGAAACATAAAGTTTTTCTGCTAACTCTTCTTGAGAGAGATTCTTTTCTCTTCTCAATTCAGCTAATCTGCGTTCAAATTCCATTTTGACCTCCTTGACAATACCAGTCTAAACTTTACCAAAAAGTTTACCATAAAATCTCTTTGCTAAACTAGCTTTCTACTGTCAAAAGGCTTTGACATTTAGTCTTATTTAGCTTTTCTTGCTTTAATCTCAGCTAGCATGCTACCAAATTTTTGGAGTTCTTCTAAAATTTCATAGTCCTTTTTACCTCTAACATTAAAGGTAATTTCAATTCTACCTTGGTTCTCACCGATTCGGGCTTTCAAATCTGTCTTAGAAAGAGCCTCAAAATAATCTTGAGTCAAATAATGTTGTAGCGAAGCTTTTTCAAAACGCACCAAAAGATTATTATCTTTACGTTCAACAAGTTCTGTAAAGGCATTGTCCATGTAGGATTTCACAAGACCAATCTCAAGAAGGTAAGCGACTTGATCTGGGTATTCTCCAAAACGGTCAATCAATTCATCTTGTAAACTTTGGTAATCTTTAAGACTCTCAATTTCACGGATACGTTTGTAAATTTCAATTTTTTGACGCTCGTCATCAATGTACTCACTTGGAAGATAAGCATCGATTTGGAGGTTAATTTCAGCATTACTCTTACGACGTACTTGAGATTTACCTTGTTTCTTAGCAATCGCTTCTTCTAATAATTGAGAATACATCTCAAAACCGACAGAATCAATAAAACCGCTCTGTGAAGCACCTAAGATATTTCCTGCACCACGAATAGATAAGTCACGCATGGCAATTTTGAACCCAGAACCAAGCTCTGTAAATCCTTTGATGGCATCTAAGCGTTTTTCAGAGACTTCAGTCAAAATCTTATCTGGACGGTACATGAGATAAGCATAGGCAATACGATTAGAACGACCAACACGACCACGAAGTTGATACAAGGTTGACAAGCCCATGTGGTCAGCATTTTCAATGAACAAGGTATTGACGTTAGAAATATCAACACCTGTCTCAATAATCGTTGTGGCAACGAGAACATCGTAAACACCCTCAATAAAGTCCATCAAGGTGTTTTCAAGCTGAATTTCACTCATTTGACCATGAACGAATCCAATACTTGCTTCAGGCACCAATTCTTGTAATTCAGAAACTTTTTGATCAATCGTATCAACACGATTGTAAACGTAGAAAATTTGACCACCACGATCAATTTCACGAATAATGGCTTCGCGAATCAACCCAGGATTAGTTTCCAAAACATAAGTCTGAACAGGGTAACGATTTGTCGGTGGTGTTTCAATCACAGATAAATCACGGATACCAAGCATAGACATGTGAAGGGTACGAGGAATTGGAGTTGCTGTTAAGGTTAAGACATCAACTTTAGTCTTAAGCTCTTTTAGTTTTTCCTTGTGTTTAACGCCAAAACGTTGTTCTTCATCGATAATAATCAAGCCCAAATCTGCAAACTCTACATCTTTAGATAAAAGTCTGTGAGTTCCGATAATAATATCAACTTGACCTTTTTTCAATTTTTCCAAAGTGGCTGTCTGCTCTTTTTTACTTTGGAAACGACTAAGCACATCAACGGCAACAGGATAATTCTCAAAACGCTCTGAGAAATTTGTAAAGTGTTGCTGAGCAAGCACGGTAGTCGGCACCAAAACGGCTACTTGTTTGTGGTCTTTAACAGCCTTAAAGGCGGCACGCATAGCAACTTCCGTTTTACCAAAACCAACATCACCAACCAAAAGTCGGTCCATCGGTTTTTCTTCTTCCATATCGTGTTTGATTTCTCTTATAGAACGAAGTTGGTCTTCTGTCTCTACGTAAGCAAAGTCGTCATCAAACTCTTTTTGCAAGTCATCGTCCGGTGAGAAGGCAAAACCTTTCAGTTGACTACGTTCTGCGTATAGTTTCAACAAATCATCAGCAATATCTTCAACTTGTTTAGAAACCTTTTGTTTCGTTTTTTGGAAACGTCCATCGTTCAATTTGTTGATTTTTGGCTCTTTACCATCAGCAGAAACATATTTTGATAGACTTTCAATTTGTTCCACAGGAAGAGAAATCGTTGAAGATCCTTGGTATTGAATCGTTAAATAGTCACGGTGTACCCCATGAATTTCAATGGTTTCAATTCCTAAAAATTGACCGATTCCATGAACATGGTGAACCACATAATCACCCTTAGAAAGCTCATTGTAATCTTTCAAACGTTCTGCATTGCTGATATTTGAACGACGAATACGACGTTTGACTTTTTTATGATAAATTTCGTGCTCAGTGATTAAAACAATTTTATCGTCAGCAAAGTAAAAACCATTTGATAAATTGCCAACTACTAATTGAGCTTGATGTTCTTGTAAATCATTTGCACCAACTATCGGCAAATCCAAACCATATTCTTGCAGGTTCTCTTGTAGACGTTCTAAACCATGCTGCGTATCTGATTGAACTAAAATAGTGGCTTTTGATTTTTGATAACGATTAATCTCATCAATCAAAAGTGGAAATTGATTGAAGAATTCTTGCATCGGGTATTGGGTGAAATTGTGTAATTTATCAAATTTCAGATTTCCCAATCCTTTATGGAAGTTTGAAAAGAAGGTTGCTGGTTGGTATTGACGTAATTCCTTATAAATATCAGCAAAGTAAACCAAACTTGACACAGCTTTACCACGCTGTAAATCTTCTGTCAATAGATTAGCAACCTCTAAATCAAACTTAGCATTGCGGTCAACCAACTTTTGAAAATCATCAAAGAAGACTGGTGTCCCTTTTGGAATATAATCGAGAAGTGTCCACTCTTTAGCATAAAAGAGAGACAAAAAACGTCTAATGTCTTGATGTCTATACTGCTCTTGTGTAGCTGCGTAAAGTTCACTCAAATAAGCTTGTTGGTCATCCTTTGCAGTTTCAAGATACCTCTCAAAAGCTTGACTAGCTCTAGCAAAGTCATCTTCTGACAAAATCAACTCATCTGCTGGATAAATCGTTACTTGTTCAACATTGCTAAGAGATTTTTGAGTCTGTGCATCAAATTGACGAATACCATCAACTTCATCACCAAAGAATTCCAAGCGGTACGGATAATCTGCTGTAATCTCATAGATATCGACAATATCACCACGTCGGCTAAACTCGCCAGGATTCAAAACCTGAGAAACTTTTTGATAACCAACGTTTGACAAGACCTTTACAACCTTGTCAAGGTTGTAATCCTCTCCGACAAGAAAATTCAATTGACTTTCTGAGTAAGTTTTAGGATTTGGCAACAAAACACGAGTACCAACTAGACTCGTAATCAAGATACCTGATTGTTTTTTATCTTGTAAAAAATTCAAAGCTTCTAAGCGAGAATGAGCTTTATCCATCGAAGCAAAAATGAATTCTGCAGCAGCAACATCATCCGCAAAAAACGTATAAACCTTATCCTCACCAATCAAACTAGATAAATCACTAGCCAATTTTTCAACTTCATTTTGAGTTGAGGTGATAATCACTATTTTTTCTTCATTAGCTTGATAAGCTGAAGCTATAGCAAGAGCTCTACTTGCTCCCGACAAACCCATAATAAGCTGTCTACCAAGATTAGACACGCCTGCATGCCAACTTTGGATTAGCTTATTTTGGCTAAATAAATCGATAATATTCATAGATTTACCCATTAAATTTTTGCATTGTTTTTACAAAATCAGCTTCCTGTAAATAAAATTGAACAGCATCATTAACTTTTTCTAGTGTGTTAGTGACTGTGATATAGTCATTCTTGTCAAATTTTCCAAGCACATGGTCAACAACTGAGCGACCTTGTTTAGGACGTCCAATCCCAACTTTAATACGGTCAAACGCTTGTGTCCCTGTGTGTGCAATAATTGACTTGATACCATTATGACCACCAGCTGAGCCTTTTTGACGAAGACGAATACGCCCGACTTCCATATCTAGGTCATCATAAATCACCATAAAATCTTCAATGGCAATATTATAATAAGTCAGCAAAGCATGTACCGCAATTCCTGAATTATTCATAAATGTAGTTGGTTTGACCAAGTACACTTTTTCACCATTGATAAAGGCAGAGCCAACTTCTGCTTTGAAGTTTTTGTCTTCTGAAAAAGTCACATTCAAATCTTTAGCTAGACGATCAATTGCCATAAATCCGATATTGTGGCGCGTTTCGTGATATTTACTGCCTGGATTTCCCAGACCAACGATCATTTTTACCATTATTTTTTCCTTTCAAATGTCAAAAGGGCTGGAAAAAATTTTTCCAACCTCATTTGATTTTCAATTATTAGTTAGCTTAGACGTTAAAGCGGAATTCCATGATGTCACCATCTTGAACCACATATTCTTTCCCTTCTTCACGAAGACGACCTGCCTCTTTAACAGCTTTTTCTGAACCGTATTTGATTAAATCATCATAAGACATTGTAATCGCACGGATAAATCCACGTTCGAAGTCAGAGTGAATGATACCAGCTGCTTGAGGAGCTTTAATACCACGTTTGAATGTCCAAGCGCGAACTTCTTTTTCACCTGCAGTGAAGTAAGTTCCAAGACCTAGCAAGTGGTAAGCTGCACGAGTCAAACGATCGACACCAGATTCTTTCAATCCAAGATCTTCAAGGAAGAATTCTTTATCTTCATCATCAAGTTCAGAGATTTCTTCCTCTGCACGCGCTGAGATAACAACAACTTCAGCATTTTCAGTTGCTGCGAATTCACGAATTTGTTTTACGTATTCGATATCGTCTGGATTAGCAACTTTATCTTCGTCAACGTTTGCTACGTAAAGAACTGGTTTTGTTGTCAAAAGGAACAATTGTTTAACAATTTTTTGTTCATCTTCTGTAAATTCAATTGTACGAGCTGATTTACCATCTTCAAGTACTGGTTTGATTTTTTGAAGAACGTTAAATTCTGCAACAGAATCTTTGTCTTTTTGTGTACGTGCTACTTTTTCGACACGCGCATAACGTTTGTTAACAGATTCCAAGTCAGCAAGAATCAATTCCAAGTTAATAGTATCGATGTCAGCAAGTGGGTCAACAAAGGCATCTTCACGCCCTTGTTCACGCATAACGTTCTCGTCATCAAAAGCACGAACAACGTGAACAATCGCATCAACTTCACGGATGTTAGCAAGGAATTTGTTACCAAGACCTTCACCACGAGAAGCCCCTTTTACGATACCTGCAATATCAGTAAATTCAAATGTTGTTGGGACTGTTTTTTTAGGGGTGATAAGCTCAGTTAATTTTTGTAGGCGTTCATCAGGAACTTCTACCATACCAACATTAGGATCGATTGTCGCGAAAGGATAGTTAGCAGCTTCCGCACCTGCTTTAGTAATCGCATTAAAAAGAGTTGATTTTCCGACGTTTGGTAAACCAACAATACCTGCTGTTAAAGCCATATTTTATTAGTCTCCGTTAAATTTATTCAATCACAACTATTATAGCATAAAATCACTTAAAAAAGCCCGCTATATGCGCAGACTTAATGATTTTAAATATTATAATACTTTCTTCAACTTGCGTTCAAAATCATGACGGCTCATCATGACAATATGATCACAATTGGTGCAACGAATTTTAATATCTGCTCCAATGCGAATCACTTCCCACTCGTTGGCTTTTTTGCCAGTTGCTTTAACGGTACACGCATGAGGTTTCTTCATCTCAACAAGACTTCCGATTTCGTACATGATTTCTCCTTTACAAATAAATATAACGTTTTTGCGGCGTTAATGTGACTTCATCAAACGACATGATTTCACCATCAATCTCAATTAAACTTTTTTCAGGATTTTTTATGGTCACACTTTTGTAGGGATGATGCTGCAGGTAAGGGGAATGCTCATGTACTTTAAGAACTAAACTTAATAAAACAAGCACACGTTCCCACAAGGTTTCACCTTTGGCATACACGCAGTCTAGCTGTTCCAAATAAGCTGTGGCATGTGGCCAAATCATAACACCACCACCAAAGTAAGTATTGTTAGCCAGCGAAAAGAAAAACTGATTTCTAAGTTCAAGGACTTCTCCTGCTTCTGTCTCTAGACAAAGTGAAGCAAAAGCTGGTTTCTTAATCAAGCATTGAATCGCTGTTAGGATGTAAGTCAATTTTCCTAAATGATATTTGTTCAGTTTAGCTTTTAGCTGAGACTGTTCAACATGATTAATAACCCAAGAAGCAAACCCCAAATCTAAACTGTTTAAAACCAAGCCATTTTGGTAAGTATAAACCGTAATTTCTTTTGGAGCTTGCTTAGTCGACTCAATAAGGTGTGTTAATTCTTTTTTCAATCCAAGAGCACGCGCAAAATCATTTCCTGATCCCATTGGATAATACGCAAAGGGAATATCAGCTGGCAGGTAATATAAAACTTTGGATAAGGTGCCATCACCACCAAGAATCAATAATCTATCTTTCTCAGGTTGAAAGGTCTCTAAAACATCATTGACTTGATTTTCTTCGTCATCTGGATACCGCGTCAGAAAAACAGCCATCTCTTGATTCAATTCATTTTTCAACCTTGTAATAACTTCTTTGGCACTACGATTTCCTGAATGAGGATTAGCAATAATATAAAGTGTCATATCAAGAAATATTATAACATAAAAAGCAAGAGCACTGTATAGACAGTGCCCTTGCTGGAGATTATGAAAAAGAAAAGTTTTAGGATGATTATAGTATACGAATTCATCCTTAAAGTTTCCTTAAAGAATTTTAGTTTGTACGAACCGGTGTGATTAATTGAATAAAGTTTTCAGCATCATCACCTGGCATCAACGTAAATGGACGAACTGGTGAGATAAAGCGAATCACAACTGTTTCACTCTTCAAGGCTTTAAGAGCTTCAATCAAGTAAGTTGGGTTAAAGCTGATTGTCAAATCACTACCTGATTGGTCAATGATATCCAATTCTTCGTTAACTTTACCAACTTCAGGAGAGTTAACGTGAGCTGAAACGCTGTTATTTGTAATTTCAAGCTTAACAGTACCATTTTGTGTGGCATTTGAAATCAAATGAGCACGTTCCATAGCTGAACGAAGAGCACCTGTATTGAAGGTAACTTCTGTTTCAAATGAATTTGTCAACAAACGGTCTGTATCAGGATAATTTCCCTCTAATAGACGTGTATAGAAGCTAATGTAGTCACTTCTGAAAAGCATTTGACTATCTGAGAAGAAGACTTCTACTGTTTCAATATCATCTGTGAAAACTGCTGCAAATTCACGAAGAGATTTACTTGGGATAACAACGTTAAAGTCGTTTGAAGTATTGTCTAAAGTTAATTTGCGTTGGCTCATGCGATGTGAGTCAGTAGCGACAGCTTTGAAATCTTTGTGGTCGCTAAGCACCATGTGAACACCAGTTAAAATTGGACGACTTTCTTGAAGGCTAGCTGCAAAAGCTGTTTCTGTAATGATTGACTTCAATAATTTTGTTTCAATAACTAGAGGATTTTCAGTAGCCATTTCTTGAAGACGTGGGTAAAGGTCAACATCTTTCCCTTTAAGAGTGATTTCTGATTTACCACTTGTCAAAACGATTTGGTGATGTTCAATTTCTTCAAAATCTAAAGTAACATCTGGAAGACTTGAAACAATGTTAATAAAGAAGTTTGCTTCTAATAGAACTGCACCTGGTGATGTAATCAAAAGACCTGCATTTTCATTAGAAGTTGGAATAGTATTTTCAATTGAAATTTGTCCATTTGAACCTGTTAAGGTGATGTTACTATTTTGAACTTCAATTTTGATAGTAGATAATACAGGAATTGCATTCTTCGAAGAGATTGCTCTCTTGGTAGCATTCAATGCTTGAAGAAAGAATGATTTATTAATTGAGAATTTTATCATGAAGATAACTCCTTTAATTTATAAGTATTAAGTTAGTAGTAGTAGTAGGTCTTGTTTATACTGTTGATAACTCCAAAAATGCTATAAAAATCGCGGAATAAGAGTTGTTAACAACCTGTGGATAAATCGCATATTTTTTTTGCTACTTATCCACAATGCTTATTTGATCTTGTTTTTGATGGTTTCAATTTCGATTCGCAAACTATCGTCTTGAGCCAGCATATTTTTGATTTTATTATAGGCATGAAGAACGGTAGAGTGGTCACGGCCACCAAATTCTTTTCCGATTTTTGGAAGAGAGTTATCAGTCATCTCACGCGCCAAATACATGGCTACCTGACGTGCCAAAACAATATCTTGCGTACGTTTAGTAGCTTTGATTTCTTTGACAGTGACTCCGTAGAATTTCCCAACTTGACTTTGAATTTCTTCTATTGGGATAACCGTCATTTTCGGACCATCTTGCTTACGAGCTCGAATGGCTTCAGCAGCAATATCGACGGTGATGGTTTGGACTTTTTTAATACTTGCCACAAGGCTAATATCTTTTAAAGCCCCTTCGAGGTCACGGACGTTAGAATCAAATTGTCCAGCAAGATATTCAATGGTATCTTGAGGGAAAATGTAATCGTACTCTTGTGTTTTATTGGTCAAAATTGCCACGCGTGTTTCAAAATCAGGAGGAGTGATATTAATTGTCAAGCCCCATTTGAAGCGCGTGACCAAACGTTGTTCCAGATTGTCGAGATGATCTGGCGTGCGGTCACTGGTCAGTACGATTTGTTTGTTGTTATCGTAAAGAGCGTTGAAAGTGTTGAAAAACTCTTCTTGCGTACCAGATAATGTTTTTTTGGCGAGTGATTGAATATCATCAATCAGCAAAACATCAAGATTACGGAATTTTTCTTTCAATTCTTCCATAGTATCCAATCGAATATGGATAACAAATTCATTGATGAAATTTTCAGCTGTGATGTATTTTACACGCGCTTTGGGGTTATTTTGCAATACCGCATTACCAATGGCATTTAGCAAGTGAGTTTTTCCGAGTCCAGGTCCACCCCAGATAAATAAAGGGTTGTAAGTAGTCCCTGGAGCGTCCGCAACGGCATAAGACGCAGAAAAGGCCCAACGGTTTTCATCACCTTGGACAAAGTTGTCAAAAGTATACTTTGTATTTAAGTCTGAATCAACCTGGGGCAGGTGGTTTTTTTGTGGTGTTTGGAGAACTTGGGAAGTTGCTTCTTCTACTGCTTGTTTAGCTAAATCTTCTTCGAAGACATAGTTCACGACAATTTCAGCATTATAAACCTCAAAACCAGCCGTTAAAATGATTGGTTTTAAATTTTTATCCCAAAAGAGTTCTTTCATAGGATCTAGGTAAATCGTCGCCGTATTTTGCTCAATTTGAATTAATCGAGCATCTAAAACAAAAAATTCATAAGTTGCTTGTTTTAGTTGACTTTTTGCCAGTTCAAGGACCCTATTCCAAAAAATTTGTTCATTTTCAGTCATAGTCTATTCCTTTTTGTGGATAATTCATAAATTATTTTAACATAAAATCTCAAAGTTTTCCACAACTGTGAAAATAAAAAATCCACACTGTTTATAGGAGTTTTCCACAGGGTGTGGACAACACAAAAAAAGGCCTAAAATCAGTGATTTTAGCCGCTTTTTCTTGTGGAAAACTATGAAATTGAAAATGAGAAATTCACAAGCTATTTTAGCCTGTTGATAATTCTGTTTAAGTCTTCTTCTGATTGAAAATGTAATTGTAAGTCTCCTTTAAAGCCACTTTTAGAAAGTGATAAGGTGACAGGGAGACCTAATAATTTTGATAATTCTTCTTCTTGATGACGGATAAAAATATCTTTTTTGCTTACTTTAGAAGATGTTTTTTTCTTTTTAGTAGATTTTACAGCTTGTTCGAGTTTGCGAACGCTCATATCCTCGCTCAGAATTTTTTGGTACCACTTCTCCTGCTCTTTTTCGTCCTTAAGTGTCAGCAGCACACGCGCGTGTCCTTGAGAAAGTTCACCTTTTTCGACGGCATGAGAAATAATCGTCGGTAAATTCAATAAGCGCAAGCAATTAGTGATATATGGTCGTGATTTTCCCATAAATTGTGCCAACTCTTCGTGAGTCATTTGGTTTTTATCGAGCAATTGCTGATAAGCTTTGGCTTCTTCAATAGGATTGAGGTCAGAGCGCTGCAAATTTTCGACAATGGCAAGCTGCATGCTTTCTTTATTAGTAATATCTTTTATAATTGCAGGAATTTCGCTTAAACCAGCCATTTTTGATGCTTTAAGACGTCTTTCTCCTGCAATGAGCTCGTAACCAAAAATATCTGAGTTACGTACGATTATCGGCTGTATGAGGCCGTTTGCTTTTATTGAGCGAGAAAGCTCTTCTAATTCTTCTTGCTTAAATTTCAAACGAGGTTGGTAAGGATTTGGAGCAATATCGTCAATAGGTATGAGATTAAGTGTTTCAATCATAGTTTTTTCCTTTAAAAAATGAAGCTGAGAAGCTCAGCCTCATTAGTTTTTAGTTAAATTATTGATTTGATGAAGAGAGGTCTTGTGTTGTTTTCGTTAGTTTAATAGTTTCTGTTTTCTTTTCAGTACCACGATAGAAGGTTACCTTAATAGAATCTCCAGTTGAATGACCGTAAAGGACACTTTGAAGATCTGTGATAGAAGAAACATCTTTATCATCGATAGCTGTAATCACATCGTATTTTTTAAGTGTTCCTTCAGCAGGCATACCTGATTGAACTGAAGCAACGACGATACCAGCTGTGACGCTAGTTGGAATATTTAGGCGACTGATTGTTGTTGTTGACAAATCGCTTAGGTTAGCCATTGTGATACCAAGTGCTGGACGGATAACTTTTCCGTTTGCTTCTAATTGATTAATAATTTTAACCACATCATTAGCTGGAATAGCAAATCCCATACCTTCTACAGAATTACCTGATCCAGAATCTGAGGTAGAAGAAATTTTACTTGAATTAATACCAATCACTTGTCCTTCAATGTTAATCAAAGCACCACCAGAGTTACCTGGGTTAATAGCGGCATCAGTTTGGATAGCATTCGTTGAAATTGTTTCGCCATCATCGTTAGTCATTGTGACTGTACGGCTTAGACTTGAGATAATCCCTTGGGTTACTGAGTTAGCGTAATCAGTACCTAGAGGGCTACCAATAGCAATGGCTGTTTCACCAACAGTAATTTTATCTGAATCAGCAAATTCAGCTACTGTTGTGACTTTATCAGAAGAAATTTTGACAACGGCGATATCTGAGTAAGTATCGGCACCGACTAATTCACCAACTACTTTTGTACCGTCAGAAAGCATGATTTCGATTTGACTAGCGCCATCGACAACGTGGTTATTAGTAACGACGTAAGCAGAATTGCCATCTTTTTTGTAAATAACCCCAGAACCTTCACTAGCGATGCTTAAATCACTATCTGAGCCATTATTATTAGTGTTATTATCTAAATTGCCACCAAACATTTGCATATACAAATCATTTGAAGAGCTATTTGATTGATAATTGATGACTGATACGACTGCTTCTCCCACTTTTTCGACAGCTTTCGTCGTATCATTAGTATTTGAGTAACTTACTTTACTTGTTGTGGTTTTTGTACTTGAACCACTAACATTATTAATAGAGATGCCAGCCATATTCAACATGAGTAAGGTCCCAGCAACTCCTCCGATGAAACCAACTAAAATAACGGATAGTGGTTTAAGGATTTTTTTGTAATTGACTTTTCGAAATTTTATTTTTTTCACGTCTCTTCCTCCCTTTTTTTATTCACAGATAGCATATAAAAAACGACTTAATTATACCTTAAAAGATAAAAAAAATAAAGTAATCCACAGGCTGTGGAAAACTTTTTAAATTTGTTCAAAAATCCCTAAAATATAGCGATATTGAGCCTAATTACAGATTGTTAACATGTGGATAATGTGTGAAAAGCTTGTGAATATGTGGTAAAATAGAAGGCATGAAAGTAAAAATTATTGCTGTTGGAAAATTAAAAGAAAAATACTTAAAAGATGGTATTGCGGAGTATGGTAAACGCATGAGTCGCTTTGCCAAATTTGAAATTGTTGAGTTGCCCGATGAAAAAACACCAGATAATGCGAGTGAGGCGCAAAATCACCAAATCATGGAAAAAGAGGGTGACCGTATTTTAGCTAAAATCTCTGAGCGCGATTACGTCATTGTTTTAGCTATTGAAGGTAAACAATTCCCATCAGAAGAATTTAGTAAGATTATCGCCGATGCAACTTTGAGAGGTTATTCAGACATTGTATTTGTCATTGGAGGTAGCCTAGGTCTAGCTGACAAGGTAAAAAAACGTGCAAATCTCAAAATGAGTTTTGGTTTACTAACTTTACCTCATCAGTTAATGCGCCTAGTTTTATCTGAGCAAATTTATCGAGCTTTCATGATACAACAAGGAAGTCCTTATCATAAGTAAAAAGCAGTTCAATTTGAACTGCTTTTTCTAGTTTCATGTGAAACACTACTAGTGGAGAAAATAAAAAAGCCGGCTAAAGCCGGCTTAAGATTTGATCCCAGCAGGATTCGAACCTGCGACCGTTCGCTTAGAAGGCGAATGCTCTATCCAGCTGAGCTATGAGACCATATCAACTTAATCATTCTATCAAAATAACAGCTTTTCTGTCAACTAAAAATCGTACTTTACGCTAGCCTGGATGGTTTTTAAAAAGTAAAGAATAGGTAAAAGAAAAAAATACTTTTTTACTAGTAAACACTTTTTCTTATTTACCGAAAGTTCACCTGTAAATGCTTGATATTAAAGGCTTTTTAGCACGTTAAAATTGTTTGAATTTTTTGGCGATAATTTAGTGCAAAAAAACTTCAAAAAAAGTAAAAAAAATTGAAAAAAACTATAGACAAAGAAAAAATATCTGGTATAATAATAAGAGTGTTGAGGGGAAATCCTAAAACTTCTGGTCCGTTGGTCAAGGGGTTAAGACACCGCCTTTTCACGGCGGTAACACGGGTTCGAATCCCGTACGGACTATAAAACTACTGCTTAGCAGTTTTTTTGTTTATCCGGCATAGCTCAGTTGGTAGTAGCGCATGACTGTTAATCATGATGTCGTAGGTTCGAGTCCTACTGCCGGAGTGATAAGACACCTTCCTAAGTTTTACTTAGGATTTTTTATTGCCTAAAAAGAGCTAGAACAATTGTTCTAGCTCTTTTGGTGTTTATTTAACACTTTCTAGATAATCAAGTAAACAAAAAAGTATCCAAGGGATACTTTTTATTTTTTTCGTTTTCTGGCGATATTGTAACAGATAAATAGAAGGAGTCCAACTGATGATAACATTGTTCCTTCTTTAAAGCCTGTAGGCAGATAAGTCAGAACGACTTTGCCTTTTCCAGACTTGACGTCAACTTTCATAAAGCCGTCTTGAGCTTTTGATAAAGTGATTTTTTGGCCATTTTGAGTAGCTGTCCAACCTTTATCGTATGGAATAGTAAATAGGAGTGATGAAGCCTTGTCGGCTTTGTAGGTAGCTGTTACAGTGTTTTTATTGGTAGTAACTTTAACCTTTTGGCGATTAATGATTTCCATAGCCTTTTGATAGCTTGTCGTATCTAAGGCATAAAAGTTTGGTTGGTTAAAGGATACTTGGTTATTTTCAGGGAATGAAAGAGTAACATGCAAAGTTTGACTATCTTCAAAATATCCAAGATCAAAGAAAGTGTAGGCATTATCAGTTGTATATTCTGCCATTTTACCATTGACAGTAATTTGGACCTTCTGGCTATTTTCATTAGAGAAGGTGATATTTGGAACGCTGATATAAAGTTGCGTATTAGGAGCGACAGTAAGGTTATAATCAGCATGCGAATTTAATTGTCCGTCATTACTAGTGGTTACACGACCATTTAGAAGATTAGCTCCTCCTGATAATTGGGAAGCCACACGCGTGAAGTATTTTTCAGATAAGCCAGTGAGATTGTTCATCCAGTTAGTTTGGTTGTCAAGCGTGTTGACACTGAAGTCAATATCTTTGTAAAGACCATTGGTTAGAATTGCTAATTGGCTAGCGTATTGATTTTCATATAGTGATGTATTACCAGAGTTATCAAGGTAACGGAATCCAAATTTGTTGATATCAGTTTCTGAAAGATTGTATTTGACAGCAAATAAATTATCCATTAGCAAGGTATTATTTTGATAACGAAGGTTTAGATTCGTTCCAGTTGACTTAAAACCGAGTCGATCTAGTGTGCTGCTGGATGTCGTGTTTCGAATAGATGAGAACTGAGAAATACCATGATAATTGTATTTCATGCTGTCATTACCTGTTTGAGGAAGGAGCTCCTCGGTACGATAAAATGTCGTGTTTAGTTTTTGACTTTTTTGAATGAGTTTTTCAGTATCTGTCAAATTAAGCTCATAACTTTGACGAGAAGGAAAGACCCATTCGCTATTTAGGGCTGTAATTTGATAATAGGTGTTAAGTGAAGTTTCAAATACTGTAAAGAGAAGTGTAAAGCTAATGAATAAATTAAATGTTAAGTACTGCTTAGCGTAGCTAATTAATATAATGGTGTAAGCAGCTAAGAAAGAAAAGGTGATAATGATTTGTGGTGCTTCTAAAAATTGATAATGATTTTTGAGCAGTACCGTAGTTAAAAAGCCAAGCCCTAGTGGAACAATACCAATAAGGTAATGCTTAACAGTTAATTCTTTGAGACGTGACAACGTTTCTGCGGCCAAAAGAATCACCATTAGTGAAAATGCCCAAGAATAACGGTGCAGAAACATATTTGGTGAGTGCATTCCTTGCCACATTAAATCTAATGGTTCAAGGTAAAAACTAGCAATAATGAGTAGTAAAACAATACCGTAAGCTAAACGTGTTTGCCATTTGATTGACTTGATGGTAAAGAAGATAATAGCTAAGATTAAAGGGAAAATCCCTACATAAATCATAGGAATTGAGCCAAATTTTGTTGTGTCATAAGCACCAACAAAGTTTTTGGCAAATAAGTCTAGGAACCACGAATTTTCTGTAAACCATTCTGTAAAGGTAGAGAATTTCTCACCGTGCGTTGACAGGTCCAAGTAAGTAGGTAGCAGCATGACACAGCTAGATAATCCAGCTAAGATTGACACTACTGTAAAGTCTACAAATTGACGTCCTCTTATTTTCCAGTGGTTTTCCTTACTGATTTGAACAAGAAAATAAAGCACAAGGAAAATAGCAACCATATAACCAAAGTAGTAATTTTGAATAAAGAGAATGGTTAACGTCAGGTAATATAAGATGAATTTTTTCTGATTTAGTAATCGATTAAGTCCTAGAATAATGAGCGGCAAAAGGATGAAGACATCCAGCCACATATTAATCTCAATCTGGCTAATAGCAAAGCTCATCAGCGCATATGAGCTTGAGAGGATAACGGTAAATGGTTTTAATACCTTTGGATACAGTTGGCGTAGGCTATAAAAGCTAGTTAATCCCATGCAAGCAACTTTTAACAATGTAAAGAGATAAATGGCATCGGGCATGCTTTTTAAGCTAAAGAAGTAGACAAAAGGTGAGAAGAAACTACCAAGATAATAGCTGATTAAAGCATAAAAATTTAATCCCAGCCCACTGGTAAAGGTATAAAATAGACTATCTGAACCGTGTAAAATATTTCGTAAATTTTCAGCGAAAATAACGTATTGGTGAAAGCCATCACTAGCTAAAATAGTTGTCTCACCGTTAAAGGAAATATTTTCAGCCAAAAGGGCTAGAAATAAAATTACAAAAGGCAAGAAGAATGCTGTTAGGTAGTAAATGGTGTTATTTGTTAGTTTAAAAGATTTTAGTTTCATAATGTTAGTAAGACAGGTTGAGATAATAATCCCAACCTGTTTCTTTTCTATAATGTAAAATATGGTAATGTCGTTTTAGATTACGACGATTAGTCTTTCCAAAGTTCTTTAACTTTTGCTTGAACTTCTTCATTTTCAAGGAATTCATCATAAGTTTCATCGATACGGTCAATCACACCATTTTTAGAAATGACAACGATGTGGTTGGCAAGTGTTTGGATGAACTCGTGGTCGTGACTCGCAAAGATGATAGATTCTTTGAAGTCTTTCAAGCCATCATTCAAGCTTGAGATTGATTCCAAGTCTAAGTGGTTAGTTGGGTCATCAAGGACAAGAACGTTTGATTTGAGAAGCATCAATTTAGAAAGCATCACGCGCACTTTTTCTCCCCCTGAAAGAACGCTAACTGATTTGTTAACTTCATCTCCAGAGAAGAGCATACGACCTAGGAATCCACGAAGGAATGTATTATCGTCTTCTTCTTTAGAAGCAAATTGACGAAGCCATTCAAGGATTGACTCACCTGAAGCAAAATCACGTGAGTTATCTTTTGGAAGGTAAGAGCGACTTGTTGTAACACCCCATTTGATAGTTCCTTCGTATTCGATATCATCCATCAATGCACGAATAAGAGCTGTTGTTTGAATATCGTTTTGTCCGATGAAGGCTGTTTTATCACCTGGACGTAGGATAAAGCTGATATTATCGAGAACAGTCTCACCATCGATTTTAACAGACAAGTTTTCGACTGTTAGAAGGTCCTTACCAAGTTCACGCTCAGCTTTGAAGTTGATGAATGGGTATTTACGACTTGATGGAACAATTTCTTCAAGTTCGATTTTATCAAGCATTTTCTTACGAGAAGTGGCTTGTTTTGATTTAGAAGCGTTGGCAGAGAAGCGAGCAACGAATTCTTGCAATTCTTTGATTTTTTCTTCTGCTTTAGCGTTACGGTCAGCTTGCAGGCGAGCAGCAAGTTCAGATGATTGTTTCCAGAAGTCATAGTTACCGACGTAAAGTTTGATTTTACCAAAATCAAGGTCAGCCATGTGTGTACATACTTTGTTCAAGAAGTGACGGTCATGGGATACGACGATGACTGTATTTTCAAAGTCAATCAAGAAGTCTTCTAACCAAGTGATAGATTGGATGTCAAGACCATTGGTTGGTTCGTCAAGAAGAAGAACATCTGGTTTACCAAAAAGAGCTTTGGCAAGGAGAACTTTCACCTTGTCACCATTAGCAAGTTCGCTCATGTTTTGGTAGTGAAGGTCTTCTGGAATATTAAGGTTTTGGAGCAATTGTGAAGCTTCACTCTCAGCTTCCCAACCGCCAAGCTCAGCGAATTCACTTTCTAATTCTGCTGCACGGACACCATCTTCATCTGAAAAGTCAGGTTTCATGTAGATAGCGTCTTTTTCTTTCATGATATTGTAAAGGCGTTCATTCCCCATGATAACGACATCAATCGCACGTTCTTCTTCGTAGTCAAAGTGATTTTGACGAAGAACAGATAGACGTTCGTCTGGACCAAGGGAAACATGACCTGTTGTTGGTTCAATATCTCCTGCCAAGATTTTTAAAAATGTAGATTTTCCTGCACCGTTGGCACCGATTAAACCATAGGTATTTCCAGCTGTAAAGTTGATGTTAACCTCATCAAACAGTTTTCTATCGCTGAAACGTAGTGATACATCAGAAACTGTAAGCAATTTTTCACCTCATATTATTTATCTATAAGCTCATTGTACATGAAAAAGCCCCAATTTTCAATTAGAGAAGTGGGGCTTTGAGTTACGTTTGGGTTACATTGGTAAAATGGCGTCTTTTTCGTTGAGTTTGTAGTATTTTTTAAGGCTGAAACCACGTCCCATAACTTGTGTTGCGGGCATAACAACGATAAAGGCTGCTTCGTCGATTTTTTGAATATTTTTTTCTAAACGTGGAACTTCTTGGCGAGAAACGGTTGTCATTAACATGGTTTGACGGTCGCCAGAAAAACCACCAGTAACAGGGATTTCAGTGACACCACGGTCAGCTTCTGTTGAAATATAGTTTTTGATCAAGTCATTTTTAGGTGAAATAATCATCAAGTTACGAGATGAAGTAACACCAATTTGCATGCTATTTACCACGTATCCAATAACGAGTAAAGCAATAATCGAATACATTACTGTGTCAGTATCAAAGGCGATAAATCCCATAGCTACACTACAACCATCGACAATCGTCATGGCTACTGCTAAAGGAAGCGGTGTGTATTTATGGAGAATTTGGGTGATAATACCAGTACCACCAGTTGAAGAATTCCCCCAGAAAACAACTCCTAAACCAAAGCCACAGATAATAGCTCCAAACAGAGCAGCTAGTAGCGGATTATGAGTCAGATTTGGTAGATTTTCTGTCAATTTGACAAAAATAGAATAAATCCATGACCCATAAATGGTTTTGAAGAAAGTTTCTTTTCCAAGGAAAAGCCAACAAGCTAACAATAAAGGAACATTGGTAATCATAACAAAGTTACCAGGATTCCAGCCAAATAGAGCTTTTAAGCTGACCGCTAAGCCGACCACACCACCAGATGCAATATGATTTTCAAGGAAAAAGCAATTGAAGCCAACAGCGGCAATAAAAGCTCCTGCAGTTACGAGTGCAAAATCAATCAGTCTTTTTTTCATAGTTAATCCTCTTTTTTATAACAAAACAAACGATTATATTATGGCAAAGAAGCAGCTTAACGTCAAGATTTTTGGGCAAAAGGAGTGTTTGGAAAATGCTAGCTTTAATCTTTCTAATTTAATTAAAATACAAAATGTATAATTATTCTTCGAGCATAAAAGAGCTCAAAATGCTGTACAAACTTGACAAAGAACCCAGAATTTCATAAAATGAAGAAGATTCAGAAGAGTAATGTAAACGCGTACTTTTAGAGAGCTGATGGTGCTGTGAATCAGTAGTAAGCTTACATGAATGGGCTGATGGTAAAAGAGAATAATCTTTACATGAACCGTGTAAATTTTTATATAGTGGTAAGAGATGGTAGGCTAGTTCTATCAATTGAGGTGGTACCGCGTATTGACAACGCCCTCACGTAGTTTAACTACGTGGGGCTATTTTTTACTTTTGAAATTAATTTTGAGGTGATAATATGGCAAAACCAATTATTTTAACAGGTGACCGTCCAACAGGTAAATTGCACCTAGGACACTATGTTGGAAGTCTAAAAAATCGTGTTCTTCTACAAAATGAAGATAAGTATGATATGTTTGTCTTTTTGGCAGACCAACAAGCTTTGACAGACCACGCTAAAGAGTCTGAAATTATCAGAGAATCAGTTGGAAATGTTGCTTTGGACTACTTATCAGTAGGACTTGATCCAGCTAAATCAACAATTTTCATTCAAAGTCAAATTCCTGAATTGGCTGAATTGACAATGTACTACATGAATCTTGTTTCATTGTCACGTCTAGAACGTAACCCTACTGTTAAAACAGAAATTGCTCAAAAAGGATTTGGTAGCTCAATTCCAACAGGGTTCTTGGTTTACCCAATTTCACAAGCCGCAGATATTACTGCTTTTAAAGCTAATTATGTGCCAGTCGGAAATGACCAAAAACCAATGATTGAACAAACACGTGAAATCGTACGTAGCTTCAATCACACTTATAAAACAGATGTTTTGGTTGAACCAGAAGGTATCTTCCCTAAAAATGAAGCAGCTGGTCGCTTGCCAGGTTTAGATGGTAATGCTAAAATGTCTAAATCTCTTGGAAATGGTATCTACTTATCTGATGATGCTGATACTGTTCGTAAAAAAGTAATGAGCATGTATACAGATCCTAATCACATCCGTGTTGAAGATCCAGGACAAATCGAAGGAAATATGGTCTTCCATTACCTTGATATCTTTGGACGTGAAGAAGATCAAGCTGATATTGCTGCTATGAAAGAACACTACCAACGTGGTGGTCTTGGTGATGTGAAAACAAAACGTTACCTTCTTGAAATTCTTGAACGTGAGTTGGCACCAATTCGTGAACGCCGTTTGGAATACGCTAAGGATATGGGTGAGGTCTTCCGTATGCTTGAAAAAGGTAGCCAAGCTGCGCGTGAAGTTGCCGGTCAAACTCTTGCTGAAGTTAAAGCAGCTATGGGAATTAACTATTTCTAAAATAAACAGAACTCTGAGGCGATGCCTTGGAGTTTTTTGGTAGATAACAACATTTGTTTTAAATGAGAATTGCAAAAATAATCAGTCTAATATAGGAAAGAATTTTTGGAAAAAAATTGAATTTAATTTGTTGACAAATGAATTTAGCGTGTTATTATAGTAACAATAAAAAATTAGCTAGGGTTAAAAATCCCCTACAAATATATAGAAAAGAGGGTTATTTAATGTCAAATTGGGACACTAAATTTTTGAAAAAAGGTTACACTTTTGATGACGTACTACTCATTCCTGCTGAAAGTCATGTTCTTCCAAATGAAGTTAACATGCAAACAAAACTTGCAAAAAATTTGACATTGAACATTCCTATCGTGACAGCTGCTATGGATACTGTTACTGACAGTAAAATGGCAATTGCTATTGCACGTGCGGGTGGTCTTGGTGTTGTTCACAAAAATATGTCAATTCAAGAACAAGCAGAAGAAATCCGTAAAGTAAAACGTTCAGAAAATGGTGTTATTATTGATCCTTTCTTCTTAACACCTAAACATTCTGTCTCTGAAGCAGAAGAGTTGATGCAACGTTACCGCATTAGTGGTGTTCCGATTGTTGAAACCCTTGAAAATCGTAAATTAGTAGGGATTATCACAAACCGTGATATGCGTTTCATCTCAGATTACCATGCTCCAATTTCAGCACACATGACAAGTGAAAAATTGGTAACAGCTCCTGTTGGAACTGATTTGGAAACTGCAGAACGCATTCTTCACGAACACCGTATTGAAAAATTGCCTTTGGTTGATGAAGCTGGACGTTTGTCAGGTCTTATCACTATCAAAGATATTGAAAAAGTTATTGAATTCCCTAATGCCGCTAAAGATGAATTCGGTCGTCTTTTGGTTGCAGGTGCTGTCGGTGTTACTTCAGATACATTCGAGCGTGCTGAAGCCCTCTTTGAAGCAGGTGCAGATGCCATTGTTATCGATACTGCTCACGGTCACTCAGCTGGTGTTCTTCGTAAAATTGCTGAAATTCGTCAACACTTCCCAGAACGTACATTGATTGCTGGTAACGTAGCAACTGCAGAAGGTGCACGTGCCCTTTACGAAGCTGGTGTTGACGTTGTTAAAGTCGGAATTGGTCCTGGTTCAATCTGTACGACTCGTGTCGTTGCAGGTGTCGGTGTTCCTCAAATTACTGCTATTTATGACGCAGCAGCTGTTGCGCGTGAATATGGTAAAACAATTATCGCCGATGGTGGTATTAAATACTCAGGTGATATCGTTAAAGCTTTGGCAGCAGGTGGTAATGCTGTAATGCTTGGTTCTATGTTTGCTGGTACAGATGAAGCACCAGGTGAAACTGAAATCTACCAAGGTCGTAAATTTAAAACTTACCGTGGTATGGGATCAATTGCAGCTATGAAGAAAGGTTCAAGCGATCGTTACTTCCAAGGTTCTGTTAACGAAGCTAACAAACTTGTTCCAGAAGGAATTGAAGGTCGTGTAGCTTATAAAGGTGCTGTAGCCGATATCGTCTTCCAAATCCTTGGTGGTATTCGTGCTGGTATGGGTTATGTTGGTGCTGAAGATATCTCAGCTCTTCATGAAAAAGCTCAATTTGTTGAAATGTCAGGAGCTGGTTTGATTGAAAGTCACCCACACGATGTTCAAATTACAAATGAAGCGCCAAACTACTCAGTACACTAAGATAAATTGATGTTATATATAAAATCTCTGATAAGTTTACCAACTTATCAGAGATTTTTTTGTGTAGGCCTTTACAAAATGGTGGGTTGTATGGTAGAATATGTAACTATGTTCGCAAAAAAACATGAAATTTTCTTTTACTTTTCTGAAAAAGCGTTTTCATAAAAAGCGAATACTTAATTATATATTTACAACAGTGTAAACAACGTTTACTAATCTGTAAAACATAGCGTAAAGGAGAAAAAATGCAGGGTATTTTATTTGCATTGATTCCCATGATTGCATGGGGAAGTATCGGGTTTGTCAGCAATAAAATTGGAGGTAAACCAGATCAACAAACATTAGGAATGACTTTAGGGGCACTTTTATTTGCCTTTGTTGTATGGTTGTTTGTTCAACCAGAAATGTCAGTAACACTTTGGGTTGTCGGAATCATCGGTGGTATGCTTTGGTCTATGGGACAAAACGGCCAATTCCGTGCAATGCAATACATGGGTGTTTCAGTAGGTAACCCATTGTCAAGTGGAGCACAACTTGTATTTGGTAGCTTGATTGGTGCCATTGTATTTGGTGAATGGAGCAAACCAGTTCAATACACACTTGGTATTATTGCTTTGCTTCTTTTGGTTATTGGTTTCTACTTCACAAGTAAACGAGATGCTGAAAAAGTTGAAACTAGCGAACTTACTGACTTTGGTAAAGGTTTCCGTGCTTTGACTTACTCAACAGTTGGTTACCTTTCTTACACTATTCTATTTAACAACATCATGAAATTCGATGCTTTAGCTGTTATCTTCCCAATGGCTGTAGGTATGGTTCTAGGTGCTGTAATGTTTATGAAATTTAACGTTAAATTTGAAACAGTTGTTATCAAAAATGCTATCGTTGGTTTGATGTGGGGAGTTGGTAACATCTTCATGCTTCTTGCTGCTGCTAAAGCAGGTCTTGCTATTGCCTTTAGTTTCTCACAACTTGGTGTTATCATTTCTATTATGGGTGGTATCCTCTTCTTGGGTGAAACTAAAACACGTAAAGAAATGCGTTGGTTGGTAATTGGTATTGCATGCTTTGTTCTTGGAGCTGTATTACTAGGAATTGTTAAATCTTACTAATTATCATTGACAACATTGTCAATTCAGTTGTAAACACACAAAAAAGCTGGCTTAGGCCAGCTTTTTTAGTTTTCTTCAATAGTTCCTTGATTAACAGTGAAAATTTTCAACTCTTCTGGGAGTTTTGAAAGGTGTTCAAGACTTGTCGTTGTGATAAAGGTTTGAACATTTTCAGCAATAATCATTTTTAACAATTCTGTTTGTCGGTAGTTATCTAGTTCACTCATGACATCATCGAGAAGTAGAATTGGATAATCACTAGTAACATTCTTAATGAGTTCAATTTCAGCCATTTTAAGAGATAAAATCAAACTTCGGTGTTGTCCTTGGCTACCAAAATTGGCAGGCATATCGTTGATGAAAAATTCTAAATCATCACGATGAGGTCCAGCACCAGTATTTTTTTTGAAGATATCACGTTTGCGATTCTTTTCCAATGTTTTTAAGAAGTATTCTTTGATTTCACTTTTTTCTTGGAATGGCACAGATGATAGATAGCGAATTTTTAAATGTTCTAGGCCATTAGAGATGGCATAGTGATAGCGGTCGGCTTCTTTTTCGAGATTAGAGACGAAATCTAAGCGATGTTCCATGACGCGGCTACCAAAATCAGCTAATTGCTCATCCAGGACTGCTAAAAAGTCGATGTCAACTTTTTCAGCGGTTTTTAGGTAAGTGTTACGTTGTTTAAGAACATGATTGTAATTAGACAAATCAGAGAGGTAGACCGGCTTGATTTGCCCTAAATCAATGTCAATAAACTTGCGACGGAGACTAGGTGCTCCTTTGATAAGTTGTAAATCCTCAGGTGCAAATAAGACGACTGTCATCACTCCGATATAGTCAGATAATTTCGCTTGTTTGAGGTGATTAACTTTAGTGACTCGTCCTTTACTTGATAGATTGATTTCTAAAGGAACTGTTCCACTTGAGCGTTGTAAGGTACCTGAGACTCGAAGTTCTTTTTCTTGAAAGTGAATCAACTCTTTGTCTATACGTGTACGGTGGCTACGTGTTAAAGATAAGAAATAAATAGCTTCTAAGAAATTTGTTTTTCCTTGAGCGTTTTTTCCGATAAAGACATTTAGTCCAGGAGAAAATTCAAGCTCATTGGTTAAATAATTACGATAATTTTTTAAGGCTATTTTTTGAATCCACATGCTTAAGTTCCTGGGAAGCGAACGGGTTTACGTTCTTTAGTTGGCTTCGCTTGTTTTTTCGCTTGATTTTGTTTCTTATCTTTTTTATTTTTAGCGTTTAATTCTTTAACGATAGCAGCAACACGAGCTTTTTCAGCTAAGGCTTCAAGATGTTCTTTCTTTTCTTCGTCTGTTGGTGCGATAATATCGATAGTGATACCGTCTTCTGGAATGCTTACAACATCACCGAGACGAATTTTTTTACCGCGACGTTTTTCGTCTTCGCCGTTGAAGAGAACGGTTGTTTCTGCTAAATAGGCTTTAATAGCTCCACCGCTTTGGATAATACCTAGTTCTTTTAGTAAAGCTTGTAAGGTAATATAGTCATCAAATAATTTGTATTCCATCGTTTTCTCCATTTTATAATTCAAGTAATTATAACATAAACGTGGTATAATTTTAGCTAATAAAGTGTTTTAGTAAGGAATTTGTAATGAAAATAGTTGATGGTGTTGAGTTACATCTAATCAAAAATGAGAAATTCAAAATGAACCACATTACCTTTCGGTTTTCAGGAGAGTTCAGCCAAAAAACGGTAGCCAGACGTGTTTTGGTGGCTCAGATTTTAGCAACGGCTAATGAGAAATACCCGACGGCACAGCGTTTTAGAGAGCGTTTGGCAAGCCTTTATGGAGCGACTTTGTCAACCAAGGTATCAACTAAGGGATTGGTTCATATTGTTGATATTGAACTAACTTTCATGAAGAATCAGTATGTGATGACTACAGAAAATCTCTTGGAAGAAGTGATTGAATTTTTATATCAAGTTCTTTTCTCACCGCTTGTAACAGTTGAGCAATATCAGTCTAAATTATTTGAGCTTGAGCAAGCGAACTTAATTAATTATTTAAAAGCTGATAAGGATGATAGTTTTTATAGTAGTGAGCTAGGTCTTAAAAAACTTTTCTTTACGAACCCAGCTTTTCAAACATCAAAATATGGGACAGCTGAATTAGCAGTTGCTGAAAATTCTTACACGGCTTTTCAAGAGTTTCAGAAAATGCTTCGTGAAGATCGCTTGGACATCTTTTTATTGGGAGAGTTTGATGACTATCGCATGTTACAATTGTTCAATCGATTTCCTTTTGAAGACCGTCAAAAAGATTTAGTATTTGACTACCAACAAGAATTTAGCAACATTGTTCAAGAAAAATTAGAAGTCAGAGAAGTTAATCAGTCTGTTTTGCAGTTAGGTTATTCTTTCCCAACTAGATATGGTGACAAGGATTACTTTACACTTCTTGTCTTTAATGGTTTGTTTGGAGGTTTTGCTCATTCTCGTTTATTTACAGAGGTTCGTGAGAAAGAAGGACTTGCTTATACTATCGGAAGTCATTTTGATATCTTTACAGGTTTACTGAATGTTTACGCTGGTATTGACAAGAAGAATCGCAATCGAGCGATGCAATTAATTAACAAACAATTTTCAACGATTAAGGTAGGTCGCTTTTCAGAAGCACTTCTTAAGCAAACGAAGAAAATGTTACAAGTCAATTTAAGATTGGCAGGAGACTCTCCAAAAGTATTAATCGAGCGTAGTTACAACGGTCAATATTTGAAGAATCATTACAGCGTTGACGATATGATTGACAACATTGACAAAGTTAGTAAAGCTGATGTGATGCAACTAACTAGAAAGATTAAACTGCAAGCACTGTATTTTTTGGAGGGAAAGTAAGTGACAAAATTAGTTGAAAAAGTTTTCCCTGAAATTGGTGAAACTTTGTATACTGCTGTACTGGAAAATGGATTGAAAGTTTTTTTGATTCCTAAGACTGATTTTCAAGAGTCTTGTGGGATGTTGGTTGTTAATTTTGGCTCCCTTGACAATAAGTTTACACTAGATAAAAGTGAAAAATGCTATGAGAAGGGGATTGCTCATTTTCTAGAACATAAGTTGTTTGAATTGGAAGATGGTCAAGATGTTTCAGAGCTATTTACAAATGCCGGTGCCAACAGTAATGCCTTTACAACCTTTGACAAAACATGTTTTTATTTTTCAACGGTAGATCATTTAAATGAAAACTTAGACTTGTTGCAGCATTTTGTGGCAGATACTGCCTTTACAGATGAGTCAATTGAGCGAGAAAAGTCGATTATCGGTCAAGAGATTGACATGTATCAAGATGATGCGGATTATCGACTTTATCAAGGAATTCTTGAAAATTTATATCCTAAAACGGCTCTTGCTCAAGATATTGCTGGAACTCAAGAAAGTATTGCCAATATTTCAGTAGCGGACTTGAAAGAAAATCATGATGTCTTTTATTCTCCACAGGAGATGACACTCTTAGTCGTTGGCAATTTTGATAAGGATGACATCTTTAAGCAAATTCAAGAAAGTCAAAAAGGAAAAAATAAGACAGCTCATCATCTTGAGCGTCAAGAATTGGCTTACGAATCTGTTGTGCCGAAGGCATCGGTTCAAATGGAAGTGACACAACCTAAACTAGCTATTGGCTTAAGAGGTCCTGCTTTATCAGAAGGAGAATCTACCTTGCGTCAAGAATTAGCCTTGAGATTATTTTTTGCGATGATTTTGGGTTGGACTTCAAGACGTTATCAAGAACTTTATGAAAATGGTCAGATTGATGACTCATTTGATTTTGAGATTGAAGTTTATCAAAATTTCCAATTTTTGATTATTTCTCTAGATACTTCAGTTCCGATTGCTATGGCAACGAATCTGCGACAATATTTAAGCAAAGTAGCAATGTCTAGTGATTTGGAGGATTTGTCAGAAGAACATTTTGAAATTGTTAAAAAAGAATTGTATGGAGACTTTTTCAAGAGTCTAGATTCAATTGATAACCTTTCAGCGCAATTTATCAATCATCTTGCTGATGAGGAAACTTATTTATCGGTTCCTAAACTATTAAAGACTTTAAGTTTTGAAGAAGTTCTTAAAAGAGGAAATGATTTCTTAAGTCAATCAGACGCGACAGAATTCACAATCCTTCCAAAATAAAATCGAAATACTTGTTAAAATTTGCTATAATAAATCTGATTATATTTTATTAAAGGAAACCTTGTATGAGAGAAGAAACGATTGGTGAAATCTTAAGAAAAGGTCGAGTTGCCAAAAACTTGACACTAGAAGATGTTGAAGAAAAAACAGCAATTCCTTCACCACATCTTTTAGCATTAGAGTTAGAAAAATTTAAATTAATTCCTAAAGATGAAGTTGAAACTTACCTTCAACAATATGCGGAATTGGTAGATGTAGATGCAGCAGAACTATTAAAGCGCTATCGAGCACAAATATTTGCATCAAGTATTGAAACAGCACCAGTAGTTGCTGAGGATGAGAAAATTACAATCGTACCAAGTCATAAAAAAGTAGCTAAAACAGCTCCAGTTTCAGTTTCTAAACCTAAACCTGAGCCTAAACCTGAACAGACAGATGATTTTGGTGTTGGTTCACGTTCAAGTCGTTATAAAAGTTCAGAAAAAACAGCAACTTATCTTCCGATTATTCTGCTTTGCTTAGTTGCTTTAGGAATTTTAGCTTTTGTTTCATTTGTCACTTGGACACAGCTTCAAAGTGATAGCAATCAAGCAAAACCAAGCTACTCTGTTGTTCATAGTTCATCATCAAGTAGCTCATCAACTCCAGAAAGTTCATCAACCAGTGAATCTTCTTCCTCTGAAGAAAAATCATTGAAGATGGAAACTGAAGGGGGTGGAAGTAATTTAACGGTTAATCTATCAAATGTTACAGATAGTTTGACAGTTGACATCAGCTTAGCTGGTGCTGATAGCAGTTGGGTTTCTGTAAGCAATTCAGAAGCTGGCGATGCTGGAACACTTCTTTCTTCAACAGGAGTTTCAAGCTATTCAGCAACCCTTCCTGCAGGTACAAAAAAATCTGTGATTACACTAGGAGTCACTGCAGGTGTTAACGTTGCAATCAATGGTCAAGCGGTAGATACATCAGCTTTGACAAGCACAACATTAAGTTACATTACAATTAATATTCAATAATAGGGTAGGAAAATGAAAATCGATTTTACAAAAAAAGAAAACATTCCTAATTTGTTAACATTAGGTCGCATTGTTTTGATTCCAGTATTTATCTTGATTCTTTGTATCTGGAATAGCGTGGCTGGACATGCTGTTGCAGCAGTTGTTTTTGCGCTAGCAAGTATTACAGACTACTTAGATGGATACCTTGCAAGAAAATGGCAAGTTGTTACAAACTTTGGTAAATTTGCTGATCCATTGGCTGATAAAATGTTAGTGATGACAGCGTTTATTATGTTAGTTGAATTGGGAATGGTTCCTGCGTGGATTGCTGCGATTATTATTTGTCGTGAGTTAGCAGTAACTGGTCTTCGTTTACTACTTGTTGAAAATGGTGGAACAGTTTTAGCAGCTGCTATGCCTGGTAAAATCAAAACATTTACTCAAATGTTTTCAATTATTTTCTTACTTTTGCATTTTTCAATGATTGGAACACTTTTGCTTTATGTCGCTTTGATTTTCACAATTTACTCAGGATATGATTATTTCAAAGGGGCAGGATTCCTCTTTAAGGACACATTTAAATGACAAATAGTATTGACGTCAAACATTTAAAATTCAAATATACTGATCATCAAGAACATTACACCTTAGATGATTTATCGTTTCACGTGAAACAGGGAGAATGGTTATCCATTATTGGCCATAATGGTTCAGGAAAATCAACCACAGTTCGTTTAATTGATGGGCTTTTAGCAGCTGAATCAGGTCAAATCTTTGTTGAGGGAGAACTCTTAACTGAAGAAAACGTGTGGAACATTCGTCATAAAATTGGAATGGTTTTTCAAAATCCAGATAACCAATTTGTTGGTGCGACAGTTGAAGACGATGTCGCATTTGGGTTAGAAAACAAGGGAATTCCATTAGAAGAGATGCAAGCACGTGTCAAAGAAGCCCTTGAATTAGTTGGCATGTCAGCTTTTGCTGACCGTGAACCAGCTCGTTTGTCAGGTGGACAAAAACAACGTGTGGCTATTGCAGGTGCTATTGCCATGCGTCCTAATATTATTATTTTGGATGAAGCGACTAGTATGCTTGATCCAGAAGGACGCTTAGAATTAATTCAAACAATCAAAGAGATTCGTGATCAATATAATATGACCGTTGTGTCTATCACTCATGATTTGGATGAGGTTGCGCTTAGTGATCGTGTCTTAGTCATGAAAAAAGGAAAAGTTGAGTCAAGCTCAACCCCACGCGAACTTTTTGCTAGAGGAGAAGAATTATTGACTTTGGGATTGGATATTCCTTTTTCAGCCAATCTTATCTCTACTTTAAAAGACAAAGGGTTTGAATTTACAGAGAATTATCTTACGGAAAAGGAATTAGAAGATCAGTTATGGGAATCACTCTTGAAGGCGTAAATTATACATATCAAGCGGGGACACCTTTTGAAGGGCGTGCCCTTTTTGACATTAATCTTACTATAAAAGAAGGCTCATATACAGCCTTTATCGGCCACACTGGGTCAGGTAAGTCAACAATCATGCAACTTTTGAATGGTCTTAACGTCCCTACAGAAGGGGCTGTGATTGTTGATGATATTAAAATTACAGCTAACTCAAATAATAAGGAGATTAAGCCTGTTCGTAAAAAAGTTGGTTTAGTCTTTCAATTTCCTGAAAGTCAGCTTTTTGAGGAAACAGTTCTTAAGGATGTGGCATTTGGACCACAAAATTTTGGTGTTTCTATAGAAGAAGCTGAACAGTTAGCGCGTGAAAAACTTACCATGGTAGGAATTCATGAAGAATTTTTTGAAAAGAATCCTTTTGAGCTATCTGGTGGTCAAATGCGTCGTGTGGCTATTGCTGGGATTCTAGCCATGGAACCAGAGGTTTTGGTTCTAGATGAACCGACAGCTGGCCTAGACCCTAAAGGACGCCGTGAATTGATGACTTTATTTAAAGAACTGCATCAAAATGGCATGACAATTGTTTTAGTGACTCATTTAATGGATGATGTTGCCAATTATGCTGATTATGTTAATGTTCTTGAAGGTGGTAAATTGGTTCGCTCAGGTTATCCTAAAGAAGTCTTCCAAGATGTCGCATTTCTTGAAAGTAAACAACTTGGTGTTCCTAAAATTACGAAATTCGCTCAGCAACTTGTCAAACGCGGCTTACATTTAGATACTTTACCAATTACTATAGAAGAATTTGCAGAGGTGGTGAAACATGGATAAATTAATACTTGGTCGTTATGTACCTGGAGATTCCTTAATTCATCGTCTAGACCCTCGTAGTAAACTTCTTTCAATGATTTTATACATTATCATTGTTTTTTGGGCCAATAACCTTGTGACCAATCTATTGATGATTGCTTTTACTTTAGGAGTTGTCTTCTTATCGAAGATAAAACTTAGCTTCTTCTTAAAGGGTGTTCGTCCGATGATTGGAATTATTTTATTCACGACCTTATTTCAAATGTTCTTTACACACGGTGGTGAGACCTATTTCCAATTTGGTATTTTGAAAATTACTAGCTACGGGTTTAATCAAGCAATATTAATTTTCATGCGTTTTGTTTTGATTATCTTCTTTTCAACGCTATTAACCTTGACGACAACGCCTTTAAGCCTTGCTGATGCTGTGGAGTCATTGTTGAAGCCATTTGTTCGTTTTAAGGTTCCTGCTCACGAAATCGGCTTAATGTTGTCTTTGAGTTTACGTTTTGTCCCAACATTGATGGATGATACGACACGTATTATGAAAGCTCAGCGAGCGCGTGGGGTTGATTTTGGTGAAGGAAATCTCATTCAAAAGGTTAAATCAATCATTCCAATCCTTATTCCGCTCTTTGCTTCAAGCTTTAAACGTGCGGATGCTTTGGCTCTTGCTATGGAAGCACGTGGCTATCAAGGTGGAGATGGACGTACAAAATACCGAATTTTACAATGGAAAATCAAAGATTCGGTGACCATTTTGCTTGTCATAATTTTAGGAATTCTCTTATTTTATCTTAAAGAAAGCTAAAACGCCTAATCTGTAGGCGTTTTCTTTATATTATAAGAATCTAATTGTAATATTTTTAATATAACTCTAAAGCCAGAGTAACATTAAGTCTGTATTATATAGCCTGTACTAATTTTTGAAACAAAAAAGGAGCATATAATGCAAACAAATATTTTTAAAACTAAATCGAAATCTATTAAACTTGGTCTTGCCGGTGTAGCCGCAGCAGCAGCACTTATTGCCCCAGCAGTTGCTAACGCTGATTCATACACAGTAAAATCAGGTGATACACTTTCTGAAATTGCTGTAACTTACAACACTACAGTTGAAAAATTGGCTTCAACTAACCAAATCGCTAACGTTGACTTCATCACTGTAGGTCAAATCTTGGAACTAGATTCAGAAGCTACTGCACCAGCAGCAACTACAACTGAAACTGCAGCCGTAGAAGCAGCTCCAACAGCTACTGATAACTCAGCGGCAGCAGCACCAGCTGCACAAGCTGAAACAACAACTACTTCTTACTCATCAAACTTGGGTACTTCAGATGCTCAAGCTAAAGAAATCATTGCTCAACGCGAATCAAGCGGTAGCTACACAGCTCAAAACGGTCAATACTATGGTCGTTACCAATTGACAATGTCATACCTAAACGGTGACTTGTCAGCTGAAAACCAAGAACGCGTTGCCGATTCATACGTAGCAGGACGTTACGGTTCATGGTCAGCAGCCCTTGCATTCTGGAATGCTAACGGTTGGTACTAAGATAAGAGACTTTTCTTAGAGTTAATATTATTTACTATTTAGCGAATTACCAGTATTAGATAGATAAGCTTGAAGAATTTATCTTCAAGCTTTTTTATGTCTGCAAAAGCTTTAATTTTAGCGTTTTCATAGTAAAAACGAGGTTAATCTCAATATCTCTGTAATATTTTTAACATATTTTCAATCTGCGAGTAATAAATAAATTATATGATAGGAAACAGGAGTTCTAGAGAGGTATATATTTATTTAACATGTATAGTAGAATTACTAAAGCAAAACATAGAAAAATTAGAAATATTATTGTCAGCATCCTTGGAGCTATTTTAGTTGTAGCAATGGTTGTTGTCCTTATTCCAAAAATAGAAGCATTCGCAGAAACTATTACAACTCGTTCAGAGGCAGGAGCTGCGAAAGCTGTGTCAACAAGTTCTGAAAGCTCTGAAGTGTCATCAACAAGTATCAGTTCAACTACAGCAGAATCAGAAGAGTCTAGCAGTAGCTCATCAGAAGAAACTGAAGAAGTTGAGGCATCTTCTACCGAAGAGGTTCAAGAATCAGAAGCAAGTTATGCTGAGGTTGCTCCAGCTAATGATAATACAACGACTGTAGCTGCTGCGCCTACACCATCTTCAACGACAGCCCAAACGGCACCATCAGTAGCTTCAAATGGTAATACAGCAGGTGCTGTTGGTTCAGATGCTGCTGCCCAAATGGCTGCTGCAACAGGTGTTCCACAATCAACTTGGGAAGCTATCATTGCACGTGAATCTAATGGAGATCCAACGGTTGCCAATGCTTCAGGAGCATCTGGTTTATTCCAGACTATGCCAGGTTGGGGATCAACTGCAACAGTTCAAGATCAAATTGCAACAGCAATTAAAGTTTACAATACTCAAGGACTGTCAGCTTGGGGATACTAATTTAATAGAAGAAAAAGCACTAATTATCCTATAAAGATGATAGTGCTTTTTTAATATCGTATGGATGGTGACAGATACTTTCTGCTCCATGTTCTTGTAAACTTTCTAGGCTACCAAATCCCCAGGTTACCCCAAGTCTTCGAACTCCTGTTTTTTGTCCACCAATCATATCGAACTTTGTATCGCCGATGATAACAGCTTCATGCGCTTGAATGCCTTGTTCCGTTAGACAGGCCTTAATCACATCAGCTTTGTGGAAGTGCTCGGGAGTAGACCCATAGACTTTTTTAAAGTGTGAAATAATACCAAGCTCTGTTAACATCAAGTTAGCCATAGGTTGGTGCTTACTTGTGGTAACAAATAGTGAGTAATTTAAGTCATTTAATTCTTGTAGAGCTTCTGCGATACCAGTGTAAAGAGAGACTTGGTGGACTCCTTTTTCACCATAGTAATCTCTAAAGGTTTTGATAGCATGATTAACCTCGTCAGCTTGCTCAAAATAATGACCGAAAGTGACTTCTAGAGGTGGTCCGATAAATGTTGACAATTGTTTGTCGGTCTGTAAAGGTAGTTGTAACTTTTCAAAGGCATAATTAAATGCTGCTTTAATACCAGGACTTGAATTTACTAGTGTTCCATCAAGGTCAAATAAGATAGATTTCATGTTTACTCTCCTGTAAATTTTGTCAACAATGATTGACAAATACGTCAATTAGCAAGGAACCAAACAAATAGTATTCGAATACTATCGTCTATTCACCAAAGATTTTAGCTTGTAAGCGACGACCAGTAGGTGTGGCTGCTAAACCACCTTCAGCAGTTTCTCGAAAGGCTGTTGGTAAACTAGATCCTACTTGGTACATGGCATCAACAACTTCATCAACTGGAATTTGTGATTTAATGCCAGCCAGTGCCATATCAGCGGCAACTAAGGCAAAACTAGATCCAAGTGCGTTACGTTTGACACAAGGAACCTCGACAAGACCAGCGACAGGGTCACAGATCAAACCTAGCATATTTTTGATGACGAAGGCCACAGCTTGACTAGCTTGGTATGCAGAGCCTCCGGCAGCTTTAACAAGAGCTGCTGCGCTCATGGCTGAAGCAGACCCGACTTCGGCTTGACAGCCACCTTCAGCACCAGAAATAGAAGCGTTATTTCCAATAACCAGTCCAAAGGCACCAGCAGTGAATAAGAACTCTAACTGCTCTTCTTCAGAGAGGTTTAATTTGTCAATAGCCGTTGTTAAGACAGCAGGTAGGCATCCAGCAGAGCCTGCTGTTGGAGTTGCACAGACAAGCCCCATTTTGGCGTTTAGTTCGTTGACAGCAATTGCGTTTCGGACAGCTGTTAAAATGGTTGTATCAGACAAGGTTTTACCTGATTTTAAGTAGGCATCCATCTTGACAGCGTCTCCGCCTGTCAGCCCACTAATTGATTTACTAGGAGTGAGTCCATCAGTAACAGAATTTTTCATGACTTGAAGATTTTTCTTCATGATATGAATAATTTCATCACGGCTACGTCCGCTCAATTCTGTTTCTGTGGAAATCATTAGCTCAGCAATATTGCCGTTAAAGTCTTTATCGGCTTGTTCAACTAATTCTTTAATGGAATAAAACATTCTTTTCCTTTCTAGTCAAAGAAATTGACATTGTGTAGGTGCGGAATGTGCTGGATTTGTTCCACAGCTTTATGACAATCACGTGAGTCAACTTCGATAATCATAATGGCTTTTTCCCCAGCGCGTTCGCGGGTCACATTCATTTGAGCAATGTTGATATTGTGTTCAGAAAGAATATCTGTTACTTTTGCAATCATACCAGGAATATCTTGGTGAACGATAATAAGAGTAGGGGTATTCATTTTAAGAGAAACAGAGAAGCCATTGAGTTCAGTAACTTCAATATTTCCTCCACCAATTGATACACCTGTGATACTCATGCTTTTATCACCTTTTTCAACGGTAATCTTAGCAGTATTTGGGTGAGGGGCATTACTGTCCTTTAAAATATCCCAATAAATGCGTACCCCTTTTTGGTGAGCGATTTCTAATGAATTTTTAATATCTGGATTGTCAGTATCCATTCCTAGGATACCGGCAACGAGTGCTTTATCAGTTCCGTGTCCACGGTAAGTTTTAGCAAATGAATTATATAAATGAAATGTTACGGAATCAGGAATTTCTCCGAAAATAGAGTTAACAATTTTTCCAATACGAACAGCACCAGCAGTGTGGCTGCTTGATGGGCCAATCATAACAGGTCCGATAATATCAAAGACGGATTGGAATTTTAGATTTTTCATATCTACTCCTTCTAGAATCTATGCTTACTTATTATAACAAAGGAAAGGAATTGGGTAAACGATAATAAATCGCTTACTTTTATAGAAAATGAGAAAAAGATTTAAAAATAAGTCTAAATGCCTTACATAACTGGAAATTCATGTTATAATAGTCTTCGCGTGGATTTCTGCGCTCAAAATCGACCTTCAAATCGATTTTTGAAAAACTGGGCCCTTCAAGCCTATGTTCGAAAAAAATATCTTGATGGGAGGATTATCATGACAGATAATTCAAAAACACGTGTTGTTGTTGGTATGAGTGGAGGCGTTGATTCGTCTGTAACTGCTCTTCTTTTGAAAGAACAAGGTTACGACGTTATTGGTGTTTTCATGAAAAACTGGGATGACACAGATGAATTCGGTGTGTGTACAGCAACCGAAGATTACAAAGACGTAGCAGCTGTTGCTGACCAAATCGGCATTCCGTATTATTCTGTTAACTTTGAAAAAGAGTACTGGGATCGTGTCTTCGAATACTTCCTTGCGGAATACCGTGCAGGACGTACGCCAAATCCAGATGTAATGTGTAATAAGGAAATCAAATTTAAAGCCTTCCTTGACTACGCTATGACACTTGGTGCTGATTATGTGGCAACTGGGCACTACGCACAAGTCTCTCGTGATGAAGATGGTACAGTTCACATGCTTCGTGGTGCAGATAATAACAAAGACCAGACTTATTTCTTGAGTCAATTGTCACAAGAACAATTGCAAAAAGTAATGTTCCCACTTGGTCACTTGGAAAAACCAGAAGTGCGTAAAATTGCTGAACGCGCGGGACTTGCAACAGCTAAGAAAAAAGATTCAACAGGAATTTGCTTTATTGGTGAAAAGAACTTTAAACAATTCCTTAGTCAATATTTACCAGCTCAAAAAGGTCGCATGATGACTGTTGATGGCCGTGATATGGGTGAACACGCTGGTTTGATGTATTACACAATCGGTCAACGTGGAGGTCTTGGTATCGGTGGTCAACAAGGTGGCGACAATGCTCCTTGGTTTGTTGTCGGAAAAGACCTTTCAAAAAATATTCTTTACGTTGGTCAAGGTTTCTACCATGAGTCACTAATGTCAACTAGCCTTGATGCTTCAAGTATTCACTTTACACGTGATATGCCTGAAGAATTTACAATGGAAGTTACTGCAAAATTCCGTTATCGCCAACCTGATTCAAAAGTTACTGTTCATGTTAAAGGTGACAAAGCAGAAGTTGTCTTTGATGAACCACAACGTGCTATCACACCAGGTCAAGCTGTTGTATTCTACGATGGTGAAGAATGCCTAGGTGGCGGTATTATCGATATGGCTTATAAAAATGGCGTCGCTTGCCAATATATCTAGTTGACAAAGGTGTAAAGATAAGTTGACAGGCTTGCTTTCGGGAATGATGCTAGGAGATTATCTTATGAGAGTGGGAGTTATTCAAGCGAGTACAAGGTCAGATATAAATGACCTCTTATTTCAATCAGTGCAGAAAGCTGTAAAGGGACTACACGAAGTTGTTAACTTTGGAATGTTCCCAAATGAAACAGCAAACTTTTCATATGTTGAAGTGGCTGTTATGGTAAGCTTGTTGATTGAAACACAAAGTCTAGATTTTGTGGTGACTGGTTGTTCATCTGGTCAAGGGATGATGCTTGCTTGTAATAGTTTACCTGGCTTGCGTTGTGGCTTTATTCAAACACCACAAGATGCTTATCTTTTTGGTCGTATTAATAATGGCAATGTTGTTTCTTTGCCATTAGGCTTAAATTTTGGGTGGTCAGGTGAGCTAAATTTACAGTACACTCTAGATAAGTTATTTGAAGATGAGTTCGGTTGTGGATATCCAAAAGAAGACGCTAAACGTAAACGGCAAGACGCTGACAACTTGGTTAAGTTAGCGACTATCACCAAACGCTCTTTTAGTGATATCCTAGATCAACTCGATCAAAACCTTCTCCGAAAAATCTTATGCCGAGAAAGTTTTTATAACTATCTTATGACTAATGGGAAAAATCAACTATTGCTCGAAAAATTATCGGCGATTAAATTGACAATTTAACTTAATTTGATACAATAATCATAACAATAATCATGATGGTCAAAGCTCATGAGAATTGTGCGTTTTTGTCGCACAGTTTTCGAGGGTTTTGACCGTTTTTTGTTTTACTAATCGTATTTTATATTTGGAAAGGAATGCTTTGAGTAGCTTAGCTAATCTTTTGATTACTTTAATTTGATAAAAAGATTGGCAAAGATTTACTTGATATTGTAATTGAATCATGACACATGAATTTGCTGAAAATTATGATGTAATTGTTGTTGGTGCAGGGCATGCTGGTGTCGAAGCTAGTTTGGCTGCAGCTCGTATGGGTTGTAAAACAATGCTCGCTACAATCAACTTGGAAATGTTATCCTTTATGCCATGTAACCCTGCAATCGGAGGTTCTGCCAAAGGTATCGTCGTTCGTGAAATTGATGCTCTTGGTGGAGAAATGGGTAAGAACATTGACAAGACTTACATCCAAATGAAAATGCTTAATACTGGTAAAGGTCCTGCTGTACGTGCTCTTCGTGCACAAGCTGATAAGGCGCTTTACTCTCGTACAATGAAGCATACTGTTGAACAGCAAGAGAATTTGACATTACGTCAGTCAATGATTGAAGAAGTTTTAGTTGAAGATGGAAAAGTTGTTGGTGTTCGCACAGCTACTAATCAAAAATTTTCAGCTAAAGCTGTCGTTATCACAACTGGTACAGCTCTTCGTGGAGAAATTATTTTAGGAGAACTCAAGTATTCATCAGGTCCTAATAACAGCTTGGCTTCTATCGGACTTGCTGACAACTTGAAAGAACTTGGTCTTGAAATTGGACGTTTCAAAACAGGAACACCACCACGTGTCAAAGCAAGTTCTATCAATTATGACGAAACAGAAATTCAACCAGGTGATGAAAAACCAAATCATTTCTCATTCATGTCAAATGATGAAGATTATCTCAAAGATCAAATTCCTTGCTGGTTGACATATACTAATCAAACAAGTCACGATATTATCAACAAAAACCTTTATCGTGCCCCAATGTTTTCAGGAATTGTTAAAGGGGTAGGTCCTCGTTACTGTCCATCTATCGAAGATAAAATTGTTCGATTTGCGGACAAAGAACGTCACCAACTTTTCCTAGAACCTGAAGGACGCGAAACTGAAGAAGTTTACATTCAAGGATTGTCAACAAGTCTTCCTGAGGATGTTCAAAAAGAATTGGTTCACTCAATTAAAGGGCTTGAAAATGCTGAAATGATGCGTACAGGTTATGCGATTGAGTATGATATCGTTTTGCCACACCAATTGCGTGCAACACTTGAAACTAAGAAAATTTCTGGACTTTTTACCGCAGGTCAAACTAATGGTACTTCAGGTTATGAAGAAGCTGCAGGACAAGGGATTGTTGCTGGTATCAATGCCGCTCTTAAAGTTCAAGGTAAACCAGAAATGATTCTAAAACGTAGTGATGCTTACATTGGTGTTATGATTGATGACTTGGTAACAAAAGGAACTTTGGAACCTTATCGTTTGTTGACAAGTCGTGCAGAATATCGTTTGATTTTGCGTCATGATAATGCTGATATGCGTTTGACTGAAATTGGTCACCGTGTTGGTTTGGTTGATGAAGAACGCTATGAACGTTACTTGAACCGTAAACGTCAATTTGACAATGAGTTGACAAGATTGTCAAGTCTTAAAATCAAGCCTGTCAAGGAAACTAATGCACGTATTGAAGCACTTGGTTTCAAACCATTGACAGACGCCTTGACAGCTAAAGAATTCATGCGTCGTCCAGAAATCAATTATGAAATTGCAACAAGTTTTGTCGGTCCTGCTGAAGAAAAACTTGATAGTAAAGTAATTGAACTTTTGGAAACTGAAATCAAATACGAAGGTTACATCAACAAAGCGCTTGATCAAGTGGCTAAGATGAAACGCATGGAAGAAAAACGCATCCCTGCTAATATTGACTGGGATGATATCGATTCTATTGCGACAGAAGCTCGTCAAAAATTCAAGAAAATTAATCCAGAAACAATCGGTCAAGCAAGCCGTATTTCAGGGGTTAACCCAGCTGATATTTCTATCTTGATGGTTTACTTGGAAGGTAAACAAAAACACCATCGTAACCAAGAAGATTAAGTATCATTAAAACAAGAAAGCAACCCCTATTAACTGGGGTTGCTTTTCTGCTTTCCTACTATAAATTAAGCCTATTTTATGGTATAATTGTAAGCTAAGAGGTTAACCAATGAAAAGATTTCGATTTGCAACTATCCACTTAGTCATGATTGGCCTTATTTTATTTGGCATCTTGGCTATCTGTGTCAGACTTTTTCAGACGGAGTCAGCTATCTTAGCTGCAATCTTTTTGGCGCTTTCTTTACTTGTAGCTTTGCTTTACTACCAAAAAGAAAATTACGAGTTATCGGAACTTGAACAAATTGAATTATTAAACAGCCAAACAGAAGTTGGTTTAAAACACTTGTTGGAACAAATGCCAGTAGGGGTTGTTCAGTTTGATCAAGAAACAAATGAGGTAGAATGGTTCAATCCATACGCAGAGCTCATTTTTACTAGTGAAGAAGGAGAGTTTGAGGATGATGTCATTCGTAGAATTATTGGGGCTAAGCGAGAAGGGGACGCCACTCAGACATTTGAGTTAAATGGCAATAAGTACTCATCTTACATCGATTCTTCAACTGGGATTTTCTATTTCTTTGATACATCTATGGGAAATCGTCAGTTGGGGGATGCGGCCTTTTTACGTCCAGTTATTGGGATTATTTCCATCGACAACTATGATGATGTGACAGATGATTTATCAGACGCTGAGATTTCACAAATCAATAGCTTCATCGCCAACTTTATTTCGAATTTTACAAAGTCAAAAAATATTTTTTATCGTCGTGTCAACATGGACCGTTTCTACTTTTTTACAGATTATGCTGTGTTGAGTAGTTTGATTGACGATAAATTTGATGTTTTGGAAGCTTTTCGAAAACAAGCTAAAGAAGAACATAATTTGCCATTAACGCTTAGTATGGGTGTTTCTTATGGTGATGATAATCACCAACAAATTGGACAAGTAGCTTTGCAGAATTTGAATACAGCACTTGTTCGTGGTGGTGATCAGGTTGTTATTTGTGAAAACGACGAGCATAAGAAACCATTGTATTTTGGTGGTGGTTCAGTATCTACCGTCAAGCGTACACGTACGCGTACGCGTGCCATGATGACAGCTATCTCAGACCATATCAAAGGTGTTGACCGTGTCTTTGTGGTTGGTCACCGTAATATTGATATGGATGCTCTTGGTTCAGCTGTAGGGATGCAATTTTTCGCAAGTAATATCAACAAAGAATCTTACGTTGTATACAATCCAGATGAGATGAGTCCGGATATTACGCGTGCTGTTAAAAGATTGCAAGAAGATGCTAAGACACGACTTATTACTATTAAGCAGGCGATGTCAATGATGACAGAACGCTCATTGTTAATTATGGTCGATCATTCTAAGATTGATTTGACCTTATCGCAAAAGCTTTACAATAAGTTTACAGATGTGATTGTTGTAGACCATCATCGTCGTGATGAAAACTTCCCAGAAAATGCTGTTCTCACTTTCATTGAAAGTGGAGCAAGCAGTGCTAGTGAGTTAGTTACAGAATTGATTCAATTCCAGAATGCTAAGAAGCGTTTGAGTAAAATTCAAGCGAGTGTCTTGATGGCAGGTATTATGCTTGATACGAAGAATTTCTCAGCAAGCGTTACAAGTCGAACATTTGATGTTGCAAGTTATCTTCGAGCTCACGGAAGTGATAGTATTGAAATTCAAAATATTTCTCAAACGGATTTTGAGGAATATCGATTGGTTAATGAATTAATCCTTAGAGGCCGAAAAATTTACGATAACATTATCATTGCTAGCGGGCGTGATGGTGTCAATTATAGTAAAGTGGTTGCTAGTAAGGCGGCTGATACCATGCTATCTTTAGCTGGTATTGAGGCGACATTTGTTTTGGTGCAAGTTGCTCCAAATAAAGTTGCTATTTCAGCGCGTAGCCGTAGTAAGATTAATGTTCAGCGCATGATGGAAGAACTCGGTGGTGGCGGTCACTTTACCCTAGCTGCATGTCAGTTGGAAAATATGTCAGTGAGTCAAGCAGAGAGTACTTTACTTGATGTGATTGAAAATGATTTAAGAGAAAATATGGAGGCAGAGAGATGAAAGTAATTTTTCTAGCAGATGTTAAAGGAAAAGGTAAAAAAGGCGAAATCAAAGAAGTTCCAACAGGATATGCTCAAAACTTTTTGATTAAGAAAAATCTTGCTAAAGAAGCTACTAACCAAGCGATTGGTGAACTAAAAGGTAAACAAAAATCAGAAGAAAAAGCTCAAGCTGAAGTCTTGGCTGAAGCTAAAGCTCTTAAAGCTGAGCTTGAAAAAGAAGAAACTGTTGTTAAGTTTACTGAAAAAGTTGGACCTGATGGACGTACATTTGGTTCAATTACTGCTAAGAAAATTGTTGAAGAATTATCAAAACAATTTGGTCTAAAAATCAACAAACGTGCGATTAATTTGGATCATCCAATTCGTGCAATTGGTTCTGTTGAAGTACCTGTGAAATTACATAAAGAAGTTACTGCTGAAATCAAATTAAACATTAAAGAAGCATAATAATATTTGAGCTTATTAGGGGAGGTGAAAAAATTGGCAGAAGAGCCAGAATTGAGAGTTCAGCCACAGGATTTATTAGCAGAGCAATCTGTCTTAGGTTCTATTTTTATCTCGCCAGATAAACTCATTACTGTTCGTGAATTTGTTAGCCCAGATGACTTTTACAAATACTCGCACCGCGTAATTTTTAAAGCTATGATTACTTTGAGTGATCGTAATGAGGCTATCGATGCAACGACTGTAAGAACGATTCTTGATGACCAAGGAGACTTACAAAATATTGGTGGTTTGTCTTATATTGTTGAATTGGTCAACAGTGTACCGACAAGTGCCAATGCTGAATATTATGCTAAGATTGTTGCTGAAAAAGCAATGTTGCGTAATATCATCTCTAGGTTGACAGAGACTGTAAACCTAGCTTATGAAGGGGCAACTGATTCAGAAGATGTCATTGCGGGAGCTGAAAAAGCACTTATTGAAATTAATGAGCACAGCAACCGTAGTGGTTTCCGTAAGATTTCGGATGTCTTGAAAGTTAACTACGAAAACTTGGAAATTCGTTCACGTCAGACGAGCGATGTTACTGGTTTACCAACAGGATTTCGTGATTTGGATAAGATTACGACAGGTTTGCATCCTGATCAGTTAGTTATTCTAGCTGCCCGCCCAGCCGTCGGGAAAACAGCCTTTGCTTTGAACATTGCTCAAAATGTTGGTACTAAGCAAAATAGACCTGTAGCTATCTTCTCTCTGGAAATGGGTGCTGAAAGTTTGGTTGACCGTATGTTGGCTGCTGAAGGGATGGTTGATTCTCACAACCTTAGAACTGGTCAGCTAACCGATCAAGAATGGAATAACATTACCATTGCTCAGGGAGCTTTGGCTGATGCACCAATCTATATCGACGATACGCCTGGTATCAAGATTACTGAAATTCGTGCACGTGCCCGCAAGTTGTCTCAAGAAGTCGAAGGTGGTCTTGGTTTAATTGTGATTGACTATCTTCAGTTGATTACAGGGACACGTCCTGAGAACCGTCAACAAGAGGTTTCTGATATTTCACGTCAATTGAAGATTTTGGCTAAGGAATTGAAGGTTCCTGTTATTGCCTTGAGTCAGTTGTCTCGTGGCGTTGAACAACGTCAAGATAAACGACCAGTTTTGTCAGATATTCGTGAATCTGGATCTATCGAGCAGGATGCGGATATTGTAGCTTTCTTATACCGTGATGATTATTATCGTCGTGAAGGTGAAGAAAGCGATGATGCTGTTGAGGATAATACGATTGAAGTTATCTTAGAGAAAAACCGTTCAGGTGCGCGTGGAACGGTGAAATTAATCTTCCAAAAGGAATATAATAAATTCTCTAGTATTGCGCAATTTGAAGAGCGTTAAGAAAAAAACTTTTATAAGGAGCAAACGATAAGATGAGTGATGCATTTGCAGATGTAGCAAAAATGAAAAAAATCAAAGAAGATATTAAAGCCCACGAAGGTCAATTGGTTGAATTGACACTCGAAAATGGTCGTAAACGTGAAAAAAATAAAATTGGTCGTTTGACTGAAGTTTACCCATCATTGTTTATCGTTGAATACAATGAAAACTCTGATGTTCCAGGTGCGATTAATAATTCATACGTTGAATCATACACTTATTCAGACATTTTAACTGAAAAAACATTGATTCGTTATTTTGATTAATTTTATCTAAGAATTAACATACAAAAGGCTTTACAGAGCCTTTTTTTTATGTTAAACTAAGTTCCGTGTGAAATAATAGCGGGAGAGTATGAAGCTCGTCAACAGTTGGCTCTTCTACAGTTTTTCTTTCTATAGAAAAGCTTCTAGAAGTCGGAAAAGTAATCTTGGCTGTTTAGATGAAAGTCACCTGCACGAATCAGGATTCTCTAAATTGTTATTTCCTACAAAATTTTTATTTTATAGGAGGACATTTTAAATGTCACGTTATACAGGTCCATCATGGAAACAATCTCGTCGCCTTGGCTTGTCTCTTACAGGTACAGGTAAAGAATTAGCACGTCGTAACTACGTGCCAGGTCAACACGGTCCTAACAACCGTAGCAAACTTTCTGAATACGGTTTGCAATTGGCTGAAAAACAAAAACTTCGTTTCACTTACGGTGTAGGTGAAAAACAATTCCGTAACTTGTTCGTACAAGCTACTAAAGTTAAAGGTGGAACTCTTGGTTTCAACTTTATGGTTCTTTTGGAACGTCGTCTTGACAACGTTGTTTACCGTCTAGGTCTTGCAACTACTCGTCGTCAAGCTCGTCAATTCGTTAACCACGGTCACATCCTTGTTGATGGTAAACGTGTTGATATCCCTTCATACCGCGTAACTCCAGGTCAAGTTATCTCAGTTCGCGAAAAATCAGCTAAAGTACCTGCTATCCTTGAAGCTGTTGAAGCTACTCTTGGACGTCCAGCATTCGTATCATTCGACGCTGAAAAACTTGAAGGTTCATTGACTCGTCTTCCAGAACGCGACGAAATCAACCCAGAAATCAACGAAGCTCTTATCGTTGAATACTACAACAAAATGCTTTAATTCACTGTTTATTGAAGTATTTAAAACCACGGTTTTTCCGTGGTTTTTTTGTTTTCTCATTGAATATAAAAAAGCCACCTTTATGGTGGTTTTTGTTAAAGCGGCAAAAGTTTTAGGATGAGATTAGTCATTTGGCGTGGTGATTCTTTTTTACCTTTAGCAATCCAGGATTGGCAAAGGCCGAAAAAGGCATAGGCGAAGTAAATACTGCTGTATTCTCTCTCAACAGGACTTAATTCATCACGGCCAAAACGGTCTTGTAAATCAGTATTAATGAAAATACGTACTTTATTAATGATAAAAGCTTGGAATTCACGAGTTCCGTTAGCTGAAATCAAGGCAGATAAGAGCTGCTCACGTTTTAGAAATTCAAAAATTTCCAAAAAGGCTTGAGCTTTATTGCCTTCGTGCTTTTCAAAAATGTATTCAACCTGATTAAAGAGCGTTTGTTGGCAAGAATCAATCAACTCAAATTTATCCTTGTAATGAGTGTAGAAGCTAGAACGGCTAATACCAGCTTCTTTAGCCAACTTAATCGTTGTAATATCATCAAAACTTTCTGTTTTTAGGAGGCTAACCATAGCTTCTTGAATAGCCCTCTTAGTGTTTGCTTTGCGGTTGTCATGTGCCATAAACAATTTCTTTTGAACACTTTTAGACAGAGTGTCCAAAATCTCCTTCTTTTGTCTTGAAATTATTTCATATCCTTGTATAATATATTTTATCATAATTTTTGAACAGTGTGTCTAAATTAGGAGAAAATATGTTAGAAGAATTAAAAGCACTTATTAAAAGTCCCAAACTTTGGGTAACAATGATTGGGGTTGCGCTTGTTCCAGCTCTTTATAACTTGTCATTCTTAGGCTCTATGTGGGATCCTTATGGAAATGTAGAGAATTTGCCAGTGGCAGTTGTCAATGAGGATAAGTCAGCAACGCTAAATGATAAAACTTTAAAAATCGGCGATGACATGGTAGACAGCATGTCTAAAAATAAAGCTCTTGATTATCATTTTGTCAGCCAGAAAAAAGCTGATAAAGGTTTAAAAGATGGCGATTACTACATGGTTATCACATTACCAGAAGATTTGTCAGAGAAAGCCTCTAGCTTATTAACGGATAATCCGAAGAAATTAAACATTAAGTATCAAACAACAGCTGGTCGTAGTGTGGTTGCCTCAAAAATGAGTGAATCAGCAATGACTAAGCTTAAAGATAGCGTTTCAGAAAATATCATAAAGACTTATACAAAAGCTGTCTTCAAGAGCATGACAGACTTGCAAGATGGTTTGAAAAAGGCTAGCGATGGTGGTAATCAATTAGTTGATGGTAGTCAAAAACTTGAATCAGGTAGCCAAACTATTACTGATAACCTTAATAAAGCCGCATCAGGAAGCCAACAACTTGCTGATGGTTCAACAACACTTGTCAATGGCCTAGGTGAGTACACAGACGGTGTAGGACAATTAGCACCTGGTCTTGATAAACTCTCCGGAGGTGTGTCAGCATACACAAATGGTGTAGGACAATTATCAGCTGGTTTACCAGAGTTACTAGCTGGTGCTAATAAATTATCAGCAGGTGTGTCAGAGTATACCACTGTTGAAGGCCAAGTCGCTAAGGGAATGCCTCAATTGACGCAAGGTTTTAATGTGTATGCAGGCGGTGTTAATCAGGCATCGGTTGGTATGAATGCTTTGTCAGGAGGTTTGACAGCCTATACAAATGGTGTCTCAAAAATCTCAGCAGTTCAATCAGCCTTTGAAACAGCAGTAACATCATATACAGATGGTGTAAGTCAGCTTTCAGCTGGTTTGACTCAATTAAATGCTAAATCTAAAGACTTAACTGATGGTATTAATCAATTACAAACAGAAAGTAGCAATAATCTAGATCAATTAATCGCAGGTGCGACTAACCTAAATAACGGCTTACAAGCCATTCAAAATGAACTAAATAATACAAGCTTGCCAGACACTTCACAATTACAAGCAAATCTTAATAATCTAAATCAACTTGGACAAAATTTGTCTGCGATGAGTTCAGCGATTTCATCCATTAATAGTTCAGACTTGGCAGCAGTACAGTCAACGTCTGTTTACCAAGGTCTTAGCCCAGAACAACAAGCTGAAATTGATGCTGCTATCACTAATAGTACTGGTGCAACAACTGCCAATAATTTAACAAGTCAAATTTCAGGTATTCAAACACAGCTTGCCTCACTTCAAGATTTATCAGCACAATTAACGAATTTATCAGCTCTTCTTGATAAAGTAGCTACCTTAAAAGCTAATGCTTCAACTGCTAGTGCAGGAAGTCAACAATTAGTAAATGGTTTGACACAATTTAAAGCTGGTTTCTCAGACACAGCACTTTCAGCCTATGCTTCAGGTGTTTCTAACTATACAGCAGCTGTGGAACAATTAACTACAGGAGCTAACCAAATAGTTGGTAATAATGGACCGTTACTATCTGTGGCCTCTCAATTGAGCTCAGGTAGCGATGCACTTGTTTCTAATAATGCTCAATTAATTGCTGGTGCTAGTGCTTTACAATCTGGATTAGGACAACTAGTTGCTAATAGCCCTCAATTAAGTAATGGTCTTGCTCAAGCAGAATTTGCAACAACAGCTTTGGCTACGAAAAATGAAGAATTAGTGAGCGGTGGTAAGGCAGTAGCTGGCGGTGTTAAAAAAGCAACAGATGGCGCTAACCAACTCGATTCTAAAAGTGATGAGTTAAGAAGCGGTACTAAGAAAGCAGCTGATGTTGCTAACAAGTTAGCTTCAAACAATGATAAGCTAAATAGTGGTGCTAAGAAATTACAATCAGGAGCACAAGAATTGGCTGCTGGTTCAAGCAAATTGGCTACTGGTAGTGGTACATTGACAAACGGATTGACAACATTGACAGATGGCTTGACAACATTGACAAGTTCATTATCTGATGCTAGTCATCAATTATCATTAGTTTCAGTAGATAGTAAGAATGCGAAAATGGTTTCTGCTCCGGTATCTACAGCTGCTAAAGATAAAGATAGCGTGAAAACAAATGGTATCGGTATGGCGCCTTACATGATTGCTGTATCACTTATGGTTGTCGCTCTTTCAACAAATGTTATCTTTGCAGATTCATTATCAGGTCGTCCTGTTAAGAATCGCTTTGAGTGGGCAAAACAAAAATTGTTCATCAATGGTTTGATTTCAACAGCAGGTTCAGTAATTCTTTACGCTGCTATTCAATTCCTCGGATTTGAAGCTAACTACGGTTGGCAAACACTACTCTTCATTATTTTGAGTGGTTGGACATTGATGGCTCTTGTAACAGCATTAGTCGGTTGGGATAATCGCTATGGTTCATTCGCTTCATTGATTATGTTGCTGTTGCAAGTGGGTTCTGCTGGTGGTTCATATCCAATTGAACTTAGTCCTAAGTTCTTCCAAGTCGTTCACCCATATATGCCAATGTCATACATTGTTACTGGATTACGTCAAACAATTTCAATGACATGCTCAAATGGCAAAGAAGTAGCTGTTCTAACTGGTTTCCTTCTTGCCTTCATGGTCTTAGGTCTTGTCATTTATAGAAAACAAGATGCAGAGTGATAGGTTTCCTATCCTCTGTTTTTTTGTAGGCAAATCATTTGAAGAATGTCTTAAGCTTTTGTATACTTAACAAAAGTTGATTAATTTAGAAACGTTTACGATGAGTTTACAGGTGTGTAAAATCTGTAGATTTTGAGAAAGAGGAGAAAATATGTCAATTATTACACTGATTTTAGCTGCTTTAGTAGCTTTGGAACATTTTTATATTATGTATTTAGAGACATTTGCGACACAGTCTAAAGCAACAGCGCGTGTCTTTAACATGTCAGAAGAAGAGCTGCAACGTGAATCTGTAACCAATCTATTTAAAAACCAAGGAATTTATAATGGTTTGATTGCTGTCTTTTTGCTTTACGGTATCTTTACAGGAAATGCAACTGTTGTGGTCATTTTCCTTTTGAATGTTGTTCTGGCAGCTCTTTATGGTAGTGTGACTGCTGATCGAAAAATTATTATTAAACAAGGTGGTTTAGCTATTTTAGCCTTGTTAACATTTTTATTTTAAGATATAAAAAAGGTGCCGTGTCGGCACCTTTTTAGTTTAATTAATAGTAATGTCACCGGTATTACCGTCAACTTTTAGGATGTTTTTGGTTGAAGGAATTAGGGAACTTGAGATATCACTGTCTCCCATACTGTGGCTTGATTGGACAGTAAGGTTTTTATCAGCTAAGGTGATGTCGATGTCGCCGGTTGAATTAGATAAGTTATTTATACCTTCAAATGAAATAGCATTGGCTGAAAAATCTCCGATTGAAAGGTTAATACTTGAGTCGGTTAATTTACCATTTTCAATATCAATATCACCTGTGTTAGTTGTTAGAGAGAAGTTGGTAAAATCAGAATCTTGGAAGTAAGCATCCCCAACAGAAAGAGTGCTTTTTCCTGATTTAAAGGTACAATTGGTAAAATCCAAATCTCCAGCGTTGAGTTCGACATTAGCGTAATTAGCATGGATATTTTTTACTTGGAGGTCACCAACTTTTAGGTTAGTTTTGATGGACTGAATATCTGTATTTTCGGGAACAGAGATGATAATGGTATGTTTATTGGTTACTGTCCCAGTTTTCGCTAGGTTAATAAGGTCAGCTAAACTGATAAGGTTAATGGAAGATCTGTGGTTACCATTCCAGCTGCCTGTTTGTTTAACAGCTAATGTCCCATCTTTAGTGACTTGGTAGGAAACAGGAAGTTTTTTACTGTCAGAGTAGGAGATAAAAGGCTTGTCAATGTTTTCTTTTGTGATTGTGACATCAAAAGCTGTTGCATTGATATCAATTTTATCAAATGGTTCAAGTGATGCTTTATGATGTTTGATTTTAGCTTTCACTTCGTATTTTTGGTTGAGTTTTGTTAAACCTCCAGTAGCTAGACCAATTCCAGCTAGCCCGGCTCCGGCTAAACTAGCTCCAATCCCGATACCTAAAACAATTTTTGTCCACTTTTTCATGATTTTCTCCTTTTACTTGCCGCTTTTTGAATTAATTTGCTGATACTTTTTACTGCGAATTTCCCAACAGCACCAGCAGCTAAAAGAGCTAGTAGTGCTAATCCGAGTGATAGAAGTCCTAAGCCAACTCCCAAGGCTGTCGTTGATGGGGCGATACTGAGGTAAGACCAACTGTCAACCAACATGTAAACGCCAGATGTTAAAAGGGCAACTCCTAGAGCTAGTACCATGGCTATAATGGCAATCCCAATCGCCAAAATGGTAATAATAACCATAAGTAGCGCCAAAATGAGTGGTAGGGCAACTGGGCTAGCTAGAATAGCTAAGATAGCAATCCAGATAATGACAGCTCTGTTTTTAGGGGATTTTTCATCCTCAACGATTTTTTCATCGAGTAATCGACTGATAATATCATGAGCTGCATCTTTTGGTGCTCCAAGTTCAGCAATAACTTCTTCTTCGTTTTCAGGACCAGCTTCATCGAAATATTCTCTGAAATAGTCCATTGCTTCCAGATAATCCTCTTTTGGCAATTTTTTGAGGTATTTATCTAGTTTTGCCAAATACTCACTTTTCGTCATCCTCTAATCTCCCTTCAACAATGTCATCGATTTTTGTGATATACAATTGCCACTCACCCTTTAGAAAGGCGAGCTGTTGTTTACCGCTTTCTGTAGTGGTATAGTATTTACGTTTGCGACCTTGGTATTCTTGTTGGTAGGTGTCCAAATAGCCCGCCTTTTCTAGTTTTTTTAAGATGGGATAAAGTGTAGATTCCTTAATGTTGGCCACCTCTTTAATTGTGTGACTGATGGCATAGCCATAAGAATCTTCTTTATCAACGATAGCTAGAATAAGAAATTCAATAACCGTCGCAGAAGTTGGAAAATACATAGCAAATTCCTTTCCGACAATATATAAAATTTTTATATATAATTATTTTATATATAAACTATAAATTAGCTTAATCGAAAAGTCAAGCATAATATATAAAAATTTTATATATTATAAAAATATAGAGTGTAAAAAATCAAAAAGCTAGAGACTTAGTCTCTAGCTTTTTTGTGTTTCCATGGTGTAATAAGAATATAAAGGGGCTTTTGCTAAATTTAAAAAGTCTTTTTTAAATTCTTGGGGTGGCATAGGTGCTTCTTGAAGGAGCCAGGTTTTGATGATAACAACAATTTGTTCCACGATAATTTTGGTTAAGACGTCTTTGGGGAGATTAAAGGTTTCGCTTTGGGGACGAATGATGTCTATTGCCCACTCAGTGTAGGTAGATACGATGGTATCTTCAAATGGTTGGGTAATAGCAGCTGTGTGTAAGAGTCTTAAGTGTTCTCTTTTATCGTAGACAAAAGGTAGCAGGTTATCAGCAATATAATCCAAGGGATTGCCATCTTTTTCTTTATCATAATGACGACACCACTGGCGAATTTCCCAGATGATGTAGTCGTCGACATAAGTGATAATTTCATTAAAATTTCTAAAGTGTTTCTGATAAATCGCTTGTCTAGAAACACCAGCTTTTAATGCAATTTCAGAGATGGTAAAGTTTGTCTTTTGGGGAGTTTCTGCGACTAATTCGAAAAAGGCACCTATGATTTTTTCACGTGTGTATCTTGCCATAGTGTTTTCCTCCAATGATAGTTTGTATTTTACCATAAAACAAAAGAGTTTTTCTCATTATTAGAAAAGAAAGATAATTGCCTATTCTAGCTAATCTACACCTTGTAAACATTGATAAATTAACATTATGTCTATCTTTTTTCTAATTTTATTGTTTTTGGGTTTACGGAGTGTAAATAAAAAATGATAGCTTTTTGCTAGATATGAGGATAAAATTAATTCGAAAAAAAGGAGATCGGGTTAAAAAAGGCTGTCATATTAAGCCTAGGAGTTTGTTAGGAGTTATTAGAAACGAAAAAGGATTTGTTATCGGAATGAATAGGGTTTTAGTTACTCAAGAAATGAAAGGGTCCACAAAAACATTATTGATTTTCTTTATCAGGTTCCAGCTGGCTATTATCGCGTTTAGGAAGTATTGAATAACAAAGGATTTACAGTGAGAAAGGAGTTCTTATGAAAAGGCTGTGGGTCAACCTGACGGCACGAGTTAAGCGGAGGGTTCAAGAAAGTGTTATGGCAAAGATTGCTTTAGCATTATCAATTGTCCTTGTTTTTGGAACGACCTATGTTTTGATTTTACCTGCTTTGACAATCAGTATAGAGAATCATTCGGTGGTGATGCAAAGGACAGAAAGTGTTTCTGATGAGACTAGTCTATCTCAGCAGGAAAGTTCAGCAGAAAGCCTTCAAGTAGAAGGTTCAAATACTGAACAACAATTAAATGAGCAGCAAGATTCTGTAAATCAGCAGTTTTCTCAATCTGGACGTTTACAAGCAAGTGCTGATAATGTTGTGGTTACAGTAGATTTTACGGCAGGAACTTTTGCGGAGCCAGTCAGTTTAGAGGTTCAATCAGTAGGAACCACAGAGGAAATTAATCAAAGATTGTCGACCGTTTTACGTGAAACAAAGCAGAGCTTATCTAAGGCATTGTCATATGACATTTCTTTTAGAAATGCATCTGGTCAGGAGGTTGAACCTCAAAAAGAAGTCACTGTTTCCTTGCAGTTCAATGCTGCGATAACTAGTTCGAAGTTGCAAAGCAGCTGGAAGTTATATCATTTCATTGGTAATGATATCAACCATGTAGAAGATTTGACGCACGAAAGTGACACCAATATTGAGCAGGACAGTTCAGAAAATGTTAAAAGTATTGGCTTTAAGTCGGATTCCTTTTCTACGTATACCTTAGCTGAGGTAACTTATGCAGATTTTACAGAATACTTAACGGGTTATTCTTATGATGAAAAAACTGTTGAAGAAAATTTAGCAACAAAAGTTTTGACAGTTGATTTGGAATTGGATTACTCGATTTCTAAGGCTCATCTGGTTGCAGATAGGTATTACTATCTTGAATTGCCAAAAGGCTCGGCTATTGGGCAAGATATAAATCTTGGGACAGAATATATCGGCAAGGATACGAATCAAGTTGATGCTTATACTTATCGCTTTGTTTATGACGAAGTCACAGGAAAATATTATATCTTGATTGCTTTTATTGAGAGTTATGTCAATGATATTACCGATGGCACACAGTCAAAAGGTTGGATAAAATACGATGCGACCTATGGTAGTGACTATCAGCAAAATGATGGGAGTTATCAAGTGATTTATTCGGATGACCTTATCGTGACCATTCCAGAAAATGATATTAAAAAGAATTACGATTTAACAACATCTAAATCAGGTTCGGTTACTTACGATGGCGATACGCCTTACTTGACTTATACTGTTAAGGTTGATTCAAAATTTGGCACACCAAGTTCAATTGATATCAAAGATATTCTGAAAGCATCAGGTATTTCTCTGGCTGCTATTGATTCTGTTACTGTCAGTAAATCAACTTATGCTGGAAATAGTGGTAATGTTACTTCAACAGAAACTCTTCCATCTAAAGCTTATTCTTATGATTTTGATGTCTCAAATAAGACTTTGAACATGATGCTTCCACAGTTAATATCTGGGGGAACAGATTCAGCTGGTAATGTTATTGGGCACTTTTATACCATTACTTACCGTTATAAGATTTCTGGTTTAACAGCTGGTTCATCAGTTACGGCAAATAATATGGTGAGTGCAAGTTCGCAGACAGATACAAGTGATAAACAGTCACATACAAGTAGTTCTCAAGTAACTTTAGCTCTAAATCAACTTAATAAAAAAGGACAGTACAACGATTCTGATGGCACGATTACTTGGACGATTAGAGTCAATGAGGGGCAAAGTGATATTGCCGGTGCCGTGTTGATCGATGATATGTTAGCTTCAGCAGGTAACATAACAATTTCATCAGAAGCTGGAGCAACTATTGAGTACAAAAATGGAAAAATTTCAGGCATTCGATTTAGCGCCCTTTCGAACAATAACAATACGAACAGTTATACGATTACTTATACGACGCCTGTTGATCAGACAACAGCTGGTTGGGATGCTGGTAAGATAACGAATAAAGTTGTTTTAGATGATGATGGAAAAACGTTAACAACGACCGATCAAACGATTAAGGAAGCAGAGGTAACTCTTCCAGGAACAGGAGATATTACCAAAGAAGTGTCAGAGGTCATGGAGTTATCTGAACCAGGTGTCAGAGAAGTGGTTTGGGATGTTGAGATAAAAATGCCAAACTCAGGAGTGCTTAAAAAGGGGACAGTGTTTACAGATACATTGAAAGATCCGTGGAGTCCAAACGCTGATGTTCATTGGTACACTAAAGCGCAGTTGGAAGATCTTTACCACCGATTAGAAGAAGTTTTAGGAAAGAACAATTTTACATTAGAGGCACGTCAATCTTATTCTGATTATACGGATTACAGTCATTTAAGAGATAATGTTCACTATACAGAGTTTAAAGTGACTCTAAAAGCTGATAAAACATCTTCAAAGGATGTCATGATTCATTATAGATCAATGATTAGCCTGGAGAAGAGTTCTAATCAACGTTATGGTAATCACATCATATCAGGAACTCACAGTGTTAGTACGGAGTACAATTATAGTAAGGACTCTAACGTCGTCAAAACTGATGGCCATGGTAATTCTGGGACAACTAAAACGACAAGTGCAGACGGAACGGTTACTTGGATGGTCAAAGTTGAGTTAGATGATAGTGCTACAAGTATGGTAGTGACGGATACTTTGCCAGAAGGTATTAGCTTAACAGGTCTATCATATGGTCAACGCTGGGGACAAATTAAGGCTAATCTTGATAGCGGTAACTTGACACAAGGAAGTAACGGCTGGGGAACCTATAACATTGATTTAAACGGAACAGTTTCAAGTGATGGTGTGGTAACGCTAGATTTCACGACGACTGATGGCAAGAGTTTAAAGAACAACATTGGTGGGAACAGTGATTTTTGGATGACTTTTACAACTCACTATGATGATTTTACAGAAGGCAGTTCTAAGTTAGTTAAATCTCTCACAAATAATGTTTCTGTTACAGTCAATGGTGAGGATTATGGCTCAGATAATCAGACGCAAGAAGTAACGTTTAGTTCAGATGAGGGGAACTCTACAACGCCTGATGTTAAACCAATTGCTAAATCAGGTGAATGGGATAATGCCAAACGTCAGTTGACTTACAGCTTGTCAATCAATCTTCAAGCAGATGATTTAGTTGAAGGCTCAGACACGATAACTTTGACGGATGTTATGCATAATTGGTCAAATGTGATTTCTGAATATCTTATTCAAGATTCAGTGAAACTTTACTACACTGATGGTACTGAAGTTCCAGCCAGCGAATGGGCTTGGAAGATAAGTTCAACAGATGATGGGTGGGGCAATCATTATCACACCTTAGTGGTGACAATGAAAGATTCTAAGGCTTATATTCTTGATTACTCTTATCAATTAACAAAACCAAATGAAGATGCTGCCGCTTATTATTATCCTCACAATACGGCGACGCTTGAAGGCGTAGCAAATGGCTCAGATCACACCACAACGACAGTTCATTGGCAAAGAACGGGAACAAGTTCTGGATTTGATACTGAGAAAGCTTATATTATTAGCAAAGTTGATGCGGATAATTTTGGTTTAGATTTAGAAGGAGTAGTCTTTACTGTTTATAAATATGACGGTGACTCAGATGATAGTAACGATGAAATCGTGACGACTTATCAGACAAATGCCAAAGGTCTCATCTCTATTGTCTACTCTTCGGGTAACTATCAAGAAGATCAGATTTACTATGCTAAGGAGACACAAGCTCCGGCAGGATACGAGTTGCCAGATAATCCTTCTAAACACTATTTCTATTGGGATGAGGATGGTAGTTTTTCGGCTTTGCCGATAACCATTTCCAAATTAACCAATCTCTCAGAAAATAATGGTTCTGATTTTGTTGAAAATAAAAAAGCCAAGACTATTAATCTTACGGTTAAAAAGCAATGGTTCGATGCAGATGGTCAGGAAATAGGCAGTGCAGACGGTTCGATTGTATACGATGTGATACAAGTCGCAACAAAGGAAAATGGAGAAAGAACGGAGACATTTTATAAGTCTGGTGAGACTATGAGTCATTCAGATGATTGGACAAAAACTTACTCTAATTTACCATTAACAGATGCTCAAAAGACTGTTACTTATACTTACTATGTTCGAGAGCATGCAACTAGTGGATTTGACATTAGTTATGATAATGGAGCTCAAGCATCGGAAGAACCATCGACTCTTGCCTTGGCTTCAGATTCGGCTCTTATTGTTATGAAAAATACTGCGCAGAAACGATACGCTTTACCCAAAACGGGTGGTAAAGGTGATATTTGGTACTACGCTCTTGGAGCAATATGCATACTGATTGTTGTAGGGATGTTGATAGCATTTATATACGGCAAAGGTGGTGTTGCTTAACGAAGACGAGTAACTACCTTGAAGTAAATAAATATTTATATTGATTTAAAGGAAAGGACTTATGATGAAAAAGCTTAAATTATTTTTGGCAACCTTGCTAGCTCTTGTTTTTGCCTTTTCAGCAGGCAAAGTAAAAGCTTATGACATTACTGTTGATAACGCAGGTAGCGGTACTTATGAATCATACCGTATTTTTACAGGAACGTTATCAGAAGATGGAAAAACTCTTTCAAATATTAAATGGGGAGATGGCATTACAGAAGCAGGTCGAACTGCTTTACAAGAAAAATACAAAGTGAGTTCTGCTGCAGCTCTTGCTGAGGTGATTGGAGCAGAAGGCTTCTCAGCAACGCAGGCAGAAGAATTTGCGAAAGAGGCTGGTAAATACCTTCAAAATCCCGGCGGTTTAACAGGACTTACTGCTGGTTATTATCTTGTGCAAAATAAAACAGTTGGTAGTAATGAAGCCTACACTAACTATATCTTAGAAGTTGTTGGAAATGTTACTGTAACACCAAAGACTGATATTCCTACACTAGAGAAAAAGGTCAAAGATACAGATGATACTACGGGTGAAGTAACAGATTGGCAAGATTCTGCTGACTATGATTTTGATGATGACGTCCCATTTCAGTTGACAGCAACTTTACCAAGTAACTTTAACAGTTACGACAATTATTATTTTGAAATCTCAGATACACTTTCAAGTGGTTTGACATACAATAAAGATGCTAAAGTTTATCTTATAAATGGTAATCAAAAAGACGATGTTACAAAGAACTTTACTGTTGAAACTACTAATGAATTAAGTTTTAAGATTGATAATTTAAAAGCTATCTCAGGTGTTACAGCTTCATCTAAAATTGTGGTTGAATATACTGCCACACTTAATAAAAGTGCTGTTGTTGGTAAGGAAGGAAATCCAAATACGGCTAAATTAATTTATTCAAACAATCCAAATAGCCGAGGAACTGCTGGTAGCACGACAGAAACACCAGAAGACACGGTCATTGTCTTTACTTATAAAGTTGTTGTCAACAAAGTTGACGAAAATAGTAAACCTTTGGCAGGTGCTGGATTCACCCTTTTCAAAAAAGTGGTTGATGCTTGGAAGGAAGTTAAGACAATCTCAGCTGGTGAAGCAACAACATTTACTTTCTCAGGTCTTGACGATGGTGTTTACAAACTTTCAGAAACAACCACCCCAGATGGTTACAATAAAATTGATGATGTTGAATTCACAGTAACTGCAGAACATGATGTCTTATCAGACACCCCTGCATTGACATCTTTGTCTGGGAATGCTGCTAGTGGTGACATTACCTTTACTTCAGCTGTGACTGAAGGTTCATTGTCAACGGATGTTGTCAATAAGAAAGGGGCAACTCTTCCATCAACTGGTGGTAGAGGAACAGCACTTCTTTACGTGCTAGGTTCGGCACTTATTTTGGTTGCTGGTATCTTGTTAGTAACGAAAAAACGTATGGATACTAAGTAACGAATTGCTATAGGGAATCAATCGGCAAGGTTATTTATCAGCGTTAACACTTTACACCAAGGACTATTTTTGTAAAGTTCTTGTTTACAACCTTGTCAACTTGATGTTGGGAGTGATTACTTACTATCACTCCCTTTCCTATGTTTTAGAAAGAAAAATGTAATGCGATTTAGAAAATTCAAAGAGAATTTTGCTACAGCTATATTGATTAGTTTGCTACTAGTTGGTTTGTCCTTGGTTTTGTATCCGACAGTTAGTGATTATTGGAATTCATTTCATCAGTCAAAAGCAGTAGCTTCTTATTTGCAAGATGTTGAGGATATGGAAGAGAGTAAAAAGGATAGTTTGCGAGAAGAGGCGCGTGTCTATAATGAAAAACTTCCTCAAAACGTGACACCGAGTTTACAGGTAAGTGGGTACGACAAGACTCTTTACAATGAAACTTTCAAGGTATCAAAATCAGGGATTATGGCTTACATTGAGATACCAAAGTTAAATACCACACTTCCTATTTATCACGGGACAGACGAGACTGTTTTGCAAGTAGCTATTGGTCATATTCCGGGAACATCTTTTCCTATAGGAGGAAAAGGTAGTCATGCGGTGGTTTCTGGTCATAGAGGCTTGCCGTCAGCAAGATTGTTTACAGATATTGATCATTTGGTAGAAGGAGATATATTCTTAATTCAGGTTTTAGATGAAACGTTGACTTATCAAGTAGATCAAATATTGACGGTGCTTCCGCAGGAAGTGTCAGCTTTACGTGTTGATCCCGATCAAGATTATGTCACTTTAACGACATGTACGCCTTACGGGATTAATACTCATCGTTTGTTGGTTCGAGGTCATCGTGTGGCAAATCTTAAAGGAGATGTTCGCGTGGTTTCAGAAGCGAGCCAAGTAGAAACATTACTAGTTGCTCCGGTAATTGCAGTATGTATCTTTATCGTGATGTTACTAAGCGTGATGTTTTATCGGAAATGTCGACAATAAAAACTAGTTAGCTTTTTGGCTGACTAGTTTTTTTCGTTAGTTCGTGTGGCAAAATCGACAAAACGGAATTTTTCAAGTTTATGTCGGCTTTCAGTGAATTGGAATTGTTGTTTATTGGCTAGGTAGACTTTTGATTTGACAAAAATTATAATAACAAGAGGATAATTAATAAAATTGCAATGATTAAAGTGATAGATAGCACATAAATCACTTTACCAGCAAGGCTATGAGGGTTAATAGAGACACCAAGTGTTCTTAAGCGCGTGATGTCATCTGTGTTGGAAAATTTTTCACACTCATACCGATAGGCAGAGGCAAGAAGTCCAAGAAGGGTAAGACAGAAGCCGCATAAGATGATTTTTAGACCAAAAGTCGATAACGATTTGCCAAATACCGCAGCAACCATAAAGAAAAAAATAGACAACACTAAAAAAATGAGAACAGGTCCTCTTTTATCCTGACTAGTTTTCATAAAACCTCCCCAAATAAACTTTTTCCTCATTATAACACTAATTAGTTTAGACAATAAAAATTATCTCCCTCAAGCTCTTACTTGGGGGAGATTGTTTTTATGAGAATGTTTTTTGAAAAATATCTTGAACTTGATTGTCAGGTGTAATAGAAATTAGTTTTATTCCCATTATCTTTCCTTCAGAAAGTGATAAGTGCTTCAGACAATAATGATAAGTCTTAGCCATCTTATCTTCAGCAATTCGGTTAGCAATTGTAAGATGTGGAACCCAGTTATTTGGTGAGTAAAGTGAGTCCTTGCTGAGATAATCACTTAATTGCTGATGGATGTCAAAATGAAGTTTACTCATCTGCGGAGTTTTTATAGGGCTAAGAAAAATGATATTGGCATTAATAAAAGAACCAATAGATGTAAACGAAATATTAATTGGCTTATCAGGAAGTGTTAAAGTTTCTAGTCCTTTTATGATATCGTCTTTGGTGGTGCCTTCGTCAAATGATGCTAAGGTAATATGTGGCTCTCTATCTGTTACTTCGTAAGCATATTGAGATAATTGGGCATCACTTAGCTCTTTCCAAAACTCTTTAATAGTCGCTTGTAGGTTATCATCCAACGTCATAATAAGTGCGAACATATCTCCACATCCCTTTAAGTATTTTAGGTAATATTATATCATCTTTTGAAGGACAATAAAAAACACTTTAGCAAAATGCTAAAGTGTTTTCTGTATTCAATTATTTTACTTCAGTAAAGATTACGTGTTTACGCAATTTTGGTGAGTATTTTTTCAATTGAAGACGGTCTGGAGTGTTACGTTTGTTTTTTGAAGTAAGGTACAAGCGTTCACCAGATTCTTTGTGTTCAAGTGTAATATTTACGCGCATGGTATCTCCCTTCTAATTATTTAGCTGCTTTAGCGATTTTACGTCCTTTGTAGTATCCTTTAAGTGATACACGGTGAGAACGTGAGTAATCTCCAGTAGTTTCGTCAAATTTAACTGATGGAGCAGTCAATTTGTAGTGTGTACGACGTTTGTTTTTCTTCGCTTTTGAAGTGTGACGTGCAGGTACTGCCATGTTTTATTTCCTCCGATAATATTTTTAATTTGTTCTTGATTTTGAATCAACTTTAACATAATAACATATCTTTTTTGTAAAGTAAAGTTACTTGACAAAAAAATTGAAAAAGTTGGCAATTTAACGTTTTCAGGCAAGTTGGGCTTTAATAAAATACGAAAAATAAATAGTCCCTTCTTCTTTAGCTGCCCTTTTTATGATAAAATAAAGAGTGATTGAATAGCTACAATAGTAGAAAGGAATTAATGGGCTGAATTTGCAAAAATTTGGTGCCGGTATATCTTATTTATGAAATTACAAAAACCTAAAGGAACACAAGATATTTTACCTAGCGAAAGCGCTAAATGGCAATATGTCGAAGCTGTTGCACGTGAAACCTTCAAAAAATACAACTACAGTGAAATTCGTACACCAATGTTCGAACATTACGAAGTTATCAGTCGTTCAGTCGGTGATACAACTGATATCGTAACAAAAGAAATGTATGATTTCCATGATAAAGGTGACCGCCATATCACTTTGCGTCCAGAAGGAACAGCGCCAGTGGTTCGTTCTTTTGTGGAAAATAAATTATTTGCACCAGAAGTTCAAAAACCAGTTAAAATGTACTACATTGGCTCAATGTTCCGTTACGAACGTCCACAAGCTGGTCGTTTACGTGAATTCCACCAAGTCGGTGTTGAGTGCTTTGGTTCAGCAAATCCAGCTACAGACGTTGAGACAATCGCTATGGCTTACCAATTGTTCCAAACATTGGGGATTAAAGATGTGACACTTCACTTGAACACTCTAGGAAGTGCTGCTAGCCGTGCTGCTTACCGTCAAGCTTTGATTGATTATTTGACACCAATGCGTGACAAATTGTCAGCAGATAGCCAACGTCGTTTGGATGAAAACCCACTTCGTGTTCTTGACTCAAAAGAAAAAGAAGATAAAGTAGCTGTTGAAAATGCACCATCAATCCTTGATTACCTTGATGAAGAAAGTCAAGCTCACTTTGATGCCGTGCGTGAAATGCTTGAAACACTTAACATCCCATATGTAATTGATACTAATATGGTTCGTGGACTTGACTACTACAACCACACTATCTTTGAATTCATCACAACTGTTGATAAATCTGAGTTGACAATCTGTGCAGGTGGTCGCTACGATAGCCTTGTTGAATACTTTGACGGACCAGAAACACCTGGATTTGGTTTTGGACTTGGTCTTGAACGTTTGCTTCTTATCTTGGACAAACAAGGTATTGAATTGCCAGTTGAAAAAGAAATGGACGCCTACATCGCTGTCTTGGGACAAGGTGCTAACATTAAAGCTTTGGAATTGGTACAAGCTATCCGTAACCAAGGCTTCTCAGCTGAACGTGATTACCTTGGACGCAAGATTAAAGCACAATTCAAATCAGCTGACGCTTTCAATGCTAAAACAGTCATCACATTAGGTGAAAGCGAAATTGAAGCAGGTCAAGTCACTGTTAAAAATAATAAAACACGTGAAGAAGTTTCAGTCAGCTTTGCAGATATCGAAACAAACTTTGCAGAAATCCTTGCTAAATTAAGCTAAGAAAGCAATCTTTGCAAAAAGTTATGAGCTCTTTGTTAATGAAAAGGCTTAATGAGAAAAGAATTTGAAAAACTCCCCCACATGGGTGGGGTTTTTCTTTGCTTTTTGCTATAATAGATGGGAATGAATAAATTTAAAACGGAGAATCATATCAAATGAAACGTACAATGTATGCTGGTCGTGTTCGCAGCGAACATATTGGCCAAGAAATTACTCTAAAAGGTTGGGTCGGACGTCGTCGTGACCTCGGTGGACTTATTTTCATCGATCTTCGTGACCGCGAAGGTATCATGCAATTAGTCATCAACCCAGAGAAAGTTTCAAGTGATGTTATGGCAACTGCAGAAAGCCTTCGTAACGAATTCGTTATCGAAGTAACTGGTGTCGTTGCACAACGTGAACAAGAAAACACTAACTTGCCAACTGGTGCTGTTGAATTGAAAGTATCAGCATTGACAGTTTTGAACACCGCTAAAACAACACCATTTGAAATCAAAGATGATGTGGAAGTTAGCGATGATAACCGTCTTCGTTACCGTTACTTGGATCTTCGTCGTCCAAAAATGCTTAACAACTTCAAATTGCGTGCCAAAGTAACTCACTCAATCCGTAACTACTTGGATGGTTTAGAGTTTATCGATGTTGAAACACCAATGTTGACAAAATCAACTCCAGAAGGTGCGCGTGACTACTTGGTACCAAGTCGTGTGAACCAAGGTCATTTCTATGCTTTGCCACAAAGTCCACAAATTACAAAACAATTGTTGATGAACGCTGGTTTTGACCGCTACTATCAAATTGTTAAATGTTTCCGTGACGAAGACTTGCGTGGTGACCGTCAACCTGAATTTACACAGGTCGATATGGAAACTTCATTCTTGTCAGACAAAGATATCCAAGATATCACTGAAGGAATGATTGCTAAAGTCATGAAAGACACTAAAGGAATCGACGTTACATTGCCATTCCCACGTATGTCTTATGACGATGCAATGAACAACTACGGTTCAGATAAACCTGATACACGTTTTGAAATGCTTTTACAAGACTTGACAGACCTTGTCAAGGATGTTGACTTCAAAGTCTTCTCACAAGCTCCAGTCGTAAAAGCAATCGTTGTTAAAGGAAATGCGGATAAATACTCACGTAAAAGCATTGATAAATTAACAGAATTCGCAAAACAATTTGGTGCCAAAGGTCTTGCTTGGGTTAAATTTACTGATGGTTCTCTTAACGGACCTGTTGCCAAATTCTTGACAAGTATTGAAGATAAGTTGACAGCAAGTTTACAACTTGAAGACAATGATTTGGTACTTTTCGTTGCTGATACACTTGAAGTAGCTAACAACACACTTGGTGCACTTCGTACACGTATCGCTAAAGAACTTGATATGGTTGACAACTCTAAATTCAACTTCCTTTGGGTTGTTGATTGGCCAATGTTTGAGTGGTCTGAAGAAGAAGGACGTTACATGTCTGCTCACCACCCATTCACATTGCCGACTGAAGAATCAGCTCACGAATTAGAAGGTGACCTTGCTAAAGTTCGTGCCGTTGCATACGATATCGTTCTTAACGGTTATGAACTCGGTGGTGGTAGCCTACGTATCAACCAACGTGAATTGCAAGAACGTATGTTCAAAGCTCTTGGCTTTACAGCTGAAGAAGCAGCTGACCAATTTGGTTTCTTGCTAGAAGCTATGAATTACGGATTCCCACCACACGGTGGACTTGCTATCGGTCTTGACCGTTTCGTTATGCTTCTTGCTGGTGAAGACAACATTCGTGAAGTTATTGCCTTCCCTAAAAATAACAAAGCAACTGACCCAATGACACAAGCACCTAGCCTTGTTTCAGACAAACAATTAGAAGAATTGGCTTTAGCAACTAAAACTAATAACTAATGATTAAAAAAGCATCTTTAAAAAAGAAAACAAAGTATATCGTTAGCCGTTGGGCTAAGAAATATGGCCTTTTAAAAACGATGCAAAGCATTTCAAGAGAGAAGTACGCGGAAAAAATTTCCGCTTCTCTTTTTTATGGTTTGCTTTCAGCTATCGCGGTAAACTTCTTCTTCCAACCAGGACATGTCTATTCAAGTGGCGCAACTGGTTTGGCACAGGTTTTGTCAGCGATTAGCGAGCGTTTGATTGGTTTTAGATTACCGATTTCTATCGTTTTTTATGCCATTAATTTGCCGCTATTAATCTTGGCTTGGTATAAAATTGGTCATAAATTTACCGTTTTTACTCTGATTACAGTTTCTATGAGTTCATTCTTCATCCAAATTGTTCCAGAGATTACGCTAACAACTGATCCACTTGTCAATGCTATTTTTGGTGGTTTGGTTATGGGTACTGGGGTTGGATTTAGTTTGAAATCACGTATTTCTAGTGGTGGTACTGACATTGTCAGCTTGACCATTCGTAAAAAAACGGGACGTGATATCGGAAGTATTTCCCTTATGGTAAATGGCGTCATCATGATTTTTGCGGGCATCCTATTTGGTTGGCAGTATGCCCTTTACTCAATGGTGACTATTTTCGTCTCAAGTCGTGTGACGAATGCGATTTTCACAAAACAAAAGAAAATGCAGGCAATGATTGTAACCAGCTGCCCAGAAAAAGTTATCGCTATGATTCACACTAAACTTCATCGTGGAGTGACACAGATAAATAATGCTGAGGGAACTTACAATCATGAAAAGAAAGCAGTTCTGCTAGCTATTATTACTCGTGAAGAGTACAATGATTTCAGATATTTAATGAGGAAAACAGATCCTAAGGCCTTTGTTTCGGTTGCTGAAAATGTTCATATTATTGGACGTTTTGTTGATGACTAACCTTTTGATTAATTTCCTATAATTAGTTTTAGGAGGAGTGTAATATGGCTCAAAAGCTTAGACAAGTACGAAGCCTATTGTTGATTGCTCTTGGTGTAGCAATGTATACCTTTGGTTTTGTTAAATTTAATATGGCAAACGCTCTTGCTGAAGGTGGCGTTGCAGGGGTAACCTTGATTATCCATGCGCTTTATAAAATTGACCCAGCTTATACTTCTCTCATTTTAAATATTCCTTTGTTTATCATGGGAGCTCGAGTTTTGGGGCGAAAATCATTAGCTTTGACCATTTATGGGACAGTTTTACTTTCCTTCTTTATCTGGTTTTGGCAACAAGTACCAGTGAAAATTGTGTTACAAAATGACATGATGTTGGTTGCTGTTGTTGCTGGTTTATTTGCAGGTGCAGGTAGTGGATTGGTTTTCCGATACGGTGCAACGACAGGTGGTACAGATATCATTGGACGCGTGATTGAAGAAAAATTTGGCTTTAAATTAGGTCAAACGCTTCTATTTGTGGATGCTCTTGTATTGACAGCGTCACTTGTTTACATTGATTTACAACACATGCTTTACACTTTGGTAGCAAGTTTTGTGTACAGCCAAGTGCTAACAATTGTGCAAAATGGTGGTTATACAGTACGCGGTATGATTATCATTACCCAAAAATCGCAAGAAGCTGCGGATGCTATTTTGAATGGTATTAACCGTGGTGTCACTTACCTAAATGGACAAGGGGCTTACTCAGGAAATGAAAAAAATATCTTGTACGTTGTTTTGAATCCAGGTGAAGTTCGTGATGTCAAAGCTATCATGGCTGATTTGGACCCAGATGCTTTTATTTCCATTATAGATGTTGACGAAGTTGTTTCTTCTGACTTTAAAATCAGACGAAAGAACTACGATAAATAGTCAAAAAGACGAGGTGATTTCACCCGTCTTTTTTTTGATTGACATAAGTGCGGAAAATTCATAAACTAAAGGAAAACGATTACAATGTATAGGAGTGATTTGAGATGGCAAAAAGAATTAATGTCACAATTGCCAAAGTTTCCATGATTATTAAAGGTTATGAATGTGGACCAGGTGTTCCAAAACTTTTGGTACAGTTAACGCATAAAGTGTCAGGAGTTGTTGCTGATAAGCTCCTAGTCAGGACTGCAGGTAAAGAACGTCAGATTAGTAGAGTGTACTTGTCAGATGATAAGGGACAAGAAGTCAGCAGTGCCAGTGAGTATCTAGTTATCCAAATGCCAGTGACTTTTGATAGTCAAAAAAATGCTGCTGTAGCTTGTCCATTTTATTACAATCTAGAAACCTTGCACAACACTTGGGTGGAAGATTATCCAGTTACTATAAATGGATTAGAGGTAATTTGTGACGGTGAAGTGGCTGAACTATCTGGAACTTATGATATTATTCATAACCGTTTATCACCTGATACTGATGTCTTTAATAAGCGTGGCTTTTATTCTGGCACTTACATCAATCCATTGACGAAGGAAAATGAAAAACTCACCCTTCACTATGTGGCTTACGAACCTAAACCCTTAAAATCGGGAGAGAGTTTTCCTTTACTTATCTGGCTTCATGGTCAAGGTGAAGGCGGGGTAGACACGGACATTACCCTTCTTGGAAATGAAGTAGTAGCTCTTGCAAGACCTGAGATTCAATCACATTTTTCAACAAATGATCAAAAAGGAGTTTATGTTTTAGCGGTTCAATCGCCAACATATTGGATGGATGAGGGCGATGGGACCAATGGTGCTGGCGCTGGTGATTCGCGTTACACAGAGATTCTGATGGATACCATCAAAAATTATGTTGCGAGCACGCCAGCTGTAGATACCAAGCGTATTTACCTAGCAGGTTGTTCAAATGGCGGCTACATGACGATTAATCTTGCCATTTCAAATCCTGGTTACTTTGCGGCTCTAGTCCCTCAAGCGGCAGCCTATTCTTATTATGAATATGAGCGAAATGCTGACGGTTCATACACTATTTCACCGTCTTCTACTAGCTTCATTCGTAAAGATGTCCCTTATTTTGATGAGGAAAAAATGCTAGCGCTAAAAAAGATACCGATGTGGTTTATTCACGCAACCAATGACACGATTGTCAATCCAAAGGATTATTCATTGCCTATTTATAAGAATTTGCTAGATAGTGGAGCTGAGAACAAGTGGTTTTCATACTTTGAAAGTGTCGAGGGAACAGACATGCAAGGTGTCTCTTACCTTGGGCATTTATCTTGGATTTATTTCTTTAAAGACCAAGTGTCAGGGGTGCAGGATGTCTCTGCTATCAAAAGTGCGAAAGATTTTTCAGGCTTTTCTCCAAGCAATAAAGGAAAAGGCGGCACAAGCACAGCTAAAGTCTCAGGGAAAACCTATCACAATATCTTTGATTGGTTAAATGACCAGAAGAAAGCATAAAAAAAGACCGTTAAAACGGTCTTTTTGAATTTAGTAGAAATATGTTATTTGTTGATGTATTGTAATTAGATATTATTTAATTTTTACGGTAAGCTTTGATACCAAATAATGATAGCAATAAGGTAATACCTGATAAGCTTAAAAGAGTTGATAAAGTATTAGTTTCACCAGTTGATGGTAGACTAGATTTATCATCATTTTGCTTATTATCAAGTGATTGAGTAGCTAAGCTATCTTTTTTGATAGAAGTTGGAGCGACATAACTTGAATTACCATAAGAAATAGATGATGTTTTTTCAATAGGTTTAACAGTTTTCTTGATAGTTTTAATTTGACCCTCAGCAACTACTGGAGTGGTATTAACGTTTCGAGAAGTGCCCTCTGTTTGACTGTTAGGGATGTCAGCACCACGGCTAGGAGTGTCAGTACCACGGTTAGGGGTGTCAGTACCACGGTTAGGGGTGTCTGGGGTTGTTGGTGCTGGAGTTGTAATTGGGCGATAGAAACGAATTGCAATACTGGCTGGGAGATAAGTTCCGTCATCAATATTAACATATCCACCTTTTACAGTAGGGTCTTCTTCATATCCTTCAGGTGCAGTATAATCTTCATAAGGATTTTGTTTAATAAAGCCGGGGTCTTCAAGGTAACCTCGAATTTGGTCTGGAGTGACTTTTGTTGAATCAAAACAGTCAGTTGCTTTGACTTCAAAAGCTGGAGTATCTACAATTTTGTTTAATACTGGTTGGGTTTGACCTCGGCTAGGAGCTGGAGTATCTTGCCCTTGACTAGGCGCTGGAGTATCTTGCCCTTGACTAGGCGCTGGAGTATCTTGCCCTTGGCTAGGAGCTGGAGTGTCTTGCCCTTGGCTAGGCGCTGGAGTGTCTTGCCCTTGGCTAGGAGCTGGAGTGTCTTGCCCTTGGCTAGGAGCTGGAGTATCTTGCCCTTTGGTTGGGTCAACAGTTGGAACGTCTTCACTAGGAGTTTCAGAACCTTTGGTTGGGTCTACTTCTGGGACATCTTTACTAGGAGTATCTTGACCTTTAGTAGGGTCAACAGCTGGAACGTCTTCACTTGGAGTGTCTGAACCTTTAGTAGGGTCAACAGTTGGAACGTCTTCGCTTGGTGTATTATGTTTTTGATTTTCTTCTTGCGCTTTAACTAATGTATCATACAAATTTTTATCTGTATTATATTTATTTAAAGCTGTTTGGTAAGCTTGTTGATATTGTTCCAATTTCTTTTTTTCAGACTCAAGCTTTTTATTAGCATTATTATAATTAATAAGAGCAATATGATATTCTTGTTCTACTGATTCAGTATAAGCCAAAGATTCTTTGCTATTGTTAAGCAATTCTTCATTGTATTTGACTCTAGAATGAGCGGTTGCTAGCTTATCAAGACATTTTGTCGCATTTTCAATAGCTTTTTGGTATTCTTGAATAGCTGTATCTCTTTTCTCTTTTATTTCTGTATAATCTTGAGAACTTTGATTCTTAGTTAATTCTTGGATTTTATAATCAAGTCTCTCATAAGCACGATTTAAGACAGAAAGATAAAAAATCTCTAAACTATGAGCTTCCTCAACATCAGCTACAGGTCCAAAACTTTGATAGGCTTCTTCTGCTTCACTAAATTTTTTATTCAACTCTTCACATTCTTTATTAAGAATAGCAAGGTCAGATTTAGCACGGAAAACTGCTGAAGAAGCATTAACATCATCATCGTAAGCTTTTTGAACAGCTTTAGCTGTATCTTCGTCACGAGCAGAAGCAACTTTACGATAATTATCCATATATTGAACATTATCGTCAGCAGAATCTAGAGGATTATCATCACTCCAACCAAAGACAATATTAAGTTGAGAGATAGGATTTCCGCCATTTTCAAAGAAGGCGTAATAAGCACCTAAATTATAACCATTATAGGCAAGAGTTTCAGCGTGACGAAGGTAACCATAAGCGTTAGGAGAGAAGAAGATTTCCATAAGAGTGTTAAACAAATCTTCTTTAATTTCCGCCATAGAAGCAGTTTTTTTCTTCAAGCTAGTAGGGACTTGGAAGGCATTACTTACACCAACACCGTAAGAGACTCCATTATATTCAACATCATATCCAACAGTAGGGTGATTAGTAGAATTTAGATAAACTGCATTAGTAGAATTATGAGCTTCATTGTCTTTAGCAATAAGTTCAGCTTCTTTAATTTCAGCAGTATTAACATCTACACGAGAATTTCCTAGTTGAGAACGAACATCATTAACAATTTGTCCAATAAATTCATTAATTTCTTTAATTTGTTCATCTGTAGGATTTTGAATGTCTACAATATTATTAAAGTCTTCTTCTGAAGCATTTACATTTTTATCATAATGAGGAGTTCGTCCATTTAGAGTAGAGTTAAAATTAATAACTCCAGTATGTTCTTTATTATTACGAACATCATATTCTTCTGGAAGCTCTACACGAGGATTTTTAGTTTGACTAAGTTTGTAATATTCTTCCGCTGTTTTTTTAGCTTGTTCATCACGAACTTTTTCTAGTTCTTTGACTTCTTTTTCTTTATTAAATGCTTGATGTGCTTTTTCGTCCTGATTTTTCTTAGCTTGATTATAATCAGCTTCCAACTCAGCTATAGATTTAGGTCTATCTTCTCCATATTTATCATATGCAGCTTCAACTTTGCGAGATTTTTGTGAAACTTTATCATATTCAGCTTGAGCTTTATTTACATCTTCTAGTTCTGGTTTAAGAGCCTCTTTAATTTCCTCATTCGCTTGAATACTATCTTGATAATGTTTAGTATATTCATCTACTTCCGCTTTTTTCTTGTACACCTCTTGTTTAGCGTTATCATAATTTTGTTGAGCTTGATTTGCTTCATCAAGAGCTTGATTATATTCTTCTTGGTATCGATTGGTTTGTTCTTCTAACGAAGGCTTTATCTGCTTGCTTGTATTTGTATATTTGTCTGACTTTTGGTAGTAATCAGTAGAAACTTGATTATATTCGGTTTGGGTTTGGTCTACTACTTGTTGTTGATTCTGAACATCTTGTTGCGCTTTATCGACTTCTTGTTTATCTTGTTCTACTTGGTTTTTCATTGAATCCAGACTATCTTGTCCAGTTGCAGATTCTTGTGAGCCAGTTACTTCATCAGCGTGAACTGTTGTAGATTGGTTGGGGCAAACTACTGTCGGTAGGGCAAAAGCAGTTAAAATAGCTGCAGAGGCTAGTGAAACTCTTTTGAGGTTCTTAGCGTTTTTTTTCATAAAACTTATTAACCTTTCATTATATTAGATTTGGTTGTGACAGTTGTATTATATTCTTAATGAACATAGCTGTCAATAGTTATTATTTAAAAAAAGAGTATAATTCTGACAATTTAAAAAAAGACTAATTATCTGATACTTTTAATATAAAAAAGTATCACAAAAAACGCTATAAAATATTGTCAATTAAGGGATTTTGTCGTATTTCTCGATAGATAAGAAGTGGGGGCTTTAGAGGAGAAGTATTAAAAAATTAGGATTTGAATTGTCAATTCTCACCCTTTAAAAGATACTATTATTATAAAAAAATGGCACATCGATAATAATTACCACCTTATGATTTATGGCAAAAAAAATAAACTTCTAATGAAGTTTAGCTTTTTCTATGGATGAAAGAGGCTGCCTAGCATAATAGCAGTAGCGGCATGACCTTTATATTTTTCAGGGCTGTCGGCAATTTCTTTGTAGAGTGCTGTAATTTCAGGTGATGTCTTGAGTTTATGCGTTAGCAAATACGTAGAAATGGCATGAGCCAATTTGGTACGTGCTAGTTGATCGTGTTCGTTTTTTTCCAAATCTTTAGCAAGTGCAAAGATGTCTGCTTTTAGAGGTTCGCTATCAGGTAAGCTAGCATAAGCTTTACTGAGCAATTCCATGAGATGATTTTCCCTTGTCATAATAAAAATCTCCTTTATGATTATGGCAATAGTTTATTATTTTAGCTCAAAAAGGTCAAGAAAAAAGAGAGTGGACAGATTCCAGCTCTCTTTGGTTTTATATATTGTTAGAAATGATTACATTTCGTTTGGTGCTTCGACGCCAAGAAGACGAAGTGCTTCTTTAAGAACTGTAGCAGTTGCGTAGCTGAGGGCTAGACGGCTGTCACGTTCTGGGCTTTCGTCAAGGATACGTGTGTGCGCGTAGTATTTGTTGAAGCTTTGTGCAAGGCTGATAGCGAATTTTGCAATGATTGATGGCTCAAAATTGTCAGCTGCACGTTTGATAATGCGTGGGAAGTCTTGGATAAGTTTGATAATTTCCCAGCTTTCAGCATCATCAAGGCTGTAAACGTCGTTTACAGATGGTGTAAACTCAGCTTTACGAAGGATTGATTGGATACGAGCGTGAGCGTATTGCACGTAAGGTCCAGTTTCACCTTCAAATGATACCATAGCGTCAAGGTCGAAGTCGTAACCGTTCAAGCGGTCTGTTTTCAAATCGTAGAATTTGATAGCGCCGACACCGACAGCATGAGCAACAGCTTCTTTATCAGCAAGGTTAGGGTTTTTAGCGTTGATTTGATCTTCAGCGCGTTTAACAGCTTCAGCGATTGTTGGTTCAAGAAGGATAACGTTACCTTTACGAGTTGAAAGTTTTTTACCTTCTTTAGTAACAAGACCAAATGGTACGTGAGTGATGTCTTCATTCCATTCAAAGTCCATTTCGTTAAGAACGGCTTTCAATTGTTTGAAGTGAGCTGATTGTTCGTTACCAACAACGTAGATAGCTTTGGCAAAGTCATAAGTACGTTTGCGGTAAAGAGCGGCAGCCAAGTCACGTGTGATGTAAAGTGTTGCACCATCAGATTTTTTAATCAATGCTGGGTGTTCGATACCGTATTTTTCAAGGTTAACAACTTGAGCACCTTGAGATTCTTCAAGAAGACCTTTTTCAGTCAAGATATCGACAACTTCATCCATTTTATCGTTGTAGAAAGCTTCACCGTTAAAGCTATCAAATGAAACACCAAGTTCATTGTAAAGGCGGTTGAATTCTACAAGACTTTCGTCACGGAACCATTGCCATAGTGAGATAGCTTCTTCGTCGCCTGCTTCCAATTTACGGAACCATTCACGAGCTTCTTCATCAAGTTCTGGTTTAGTTTCAGCTTCAGCGTTGATACGAACGTAAAGTTTCAAGAGTTCGTCGATTGGATGAGCTTTAACAGCTTCTTCGTCACCCCATTTTTTGTAGGCAACAATCAACATACCGAACTGTTTACCCCAGTCACCAAGGTGATTGATTTTAACAGCTTTATAACCGAGTTTTTCAAAAATGTTAGCCAAGCTATCACCGATAACAGTTGAACGAAGGTGTCCAATTGAGAATGGTTTAGCGATGTTTGGACTAGACATATCGATAGCAATATTGCGGCCGTGTCCTTCATCCTGGCTAGCGTAGTCGCTTCCGTTTGCGATAACTTGTCCTAGGACATCAGCAGAAATGCTTTTTTTGTCAAGGAAGAAGTTGATGTATGGTCCAACAGCTTCGATTTTTTCAAAACCAGCTGTGTCCATTTTTTCAGCAATATCTGCTGCAATCATTTGTGGTGCTTTACGAAGGATTCGAGCCAATGAGAATGCTGGAAAGGCAAGGTCCCCCATATCAGAATTTTTTGGCACTTCAAGCAGATTAACAATTTGTTCTTGGTCTAATTCTGGAACAATAGTGTGAATGCGTTCTGCAATTGTACGTTTAGTATCCATGATTTTCTCCTAAATTAGTTAGTCATATTATTTTAACATAAAAATAAGAAATAAACGAGGCAAGTGACAAGAAAACGTTTGAAGGAGTAAAAATTAAGACTTTATAAGGAAGATAGCCCAAGGAAAGGTGAAAAAATTCCATTTTTTTGGTATAATTTTAAGGATAAATATACACAAAGGGAAAGTTAAATGAATAAAATAGAACGTCAAAATCGAATCAAACGTTTGATTCAATCAGGCCATATCGGCACACAAGAGGAAATCAAGCGACATTTGCAGGAAGAAGGCATTAACGTCACTCAAGCGACCTTGTCACGTGACCTTCGTGAGATTGGGCTCTTAAAATTGCGTGATGCTTCTGGAAAACTTTATTACAGTTTGTCTGAAACGTCAGAGACAACTTTTGGAGCTAACATTCGCTCATATATTTTGAAAGTGGCTCGTGCTGGTTTCATGCTTGTGCTTCATACTAATCTTGGGGAAGCTGATGTTTTAGCCAACTTGATTGACAGCAGCGATATCGCTGAAATTTTAGGAACTGTGGCTGGCGCTGATACTTTGTTGGTCATTTGTAAAGATGAAGAAACAGCAAAATCCTTTGAAAGTGACTTGTCAACAGGCTTATGAGCAACTATGAAGAAGCCGTAGAACGATTGCTAGAAGTCATAAAAAAGCATGATAGCGTCATCGAATTTCAAAAGGCTGAAGAAAAAATAAAGGACTTTCCAGAACTAGAAGAATTGGTCAAAGACATGAAGGCTTACCAGCAGGAAGCCGTGCTTTTTCACAAGATTGATAAAGCGCACGCTGAGAAAAAAGCTGGTGAGCAAGCTGACCAGTTGCAAGAAGAACTATCAGACCTTCCAATTGTCAAAGATTATCGTGCAAAAATGCAGGATGCCAGTGACCTAGTTCAATATATTACAAATAGCTTGGAAACGAAAATTAACGAGGAGTTAAGTAATGGCAAAAGATAAAATTTCTCCAGGCATGCAACAGTATTTGGATGTCAAAAAAGACTATCCAGATGCTTTTTTACTTTTCCGCATGGGAGACTTTTACGAACTATTTTATGAGGATGCTGTTAAGGCGGCACAGATTTTAGAGATTAGTTTAACTAGTCGTAATAAAAATGCTGACAATCCTATTCCGATGGCTGGTGTTCCTTATCATTCAGCCCAACAATACATTGATGTCTTAGTTGAGATGGGGTATAAGGTTGCCATTGCTGAGCAGATGGAAGATCCGAAGCAGGCAGTGGGTGTGGTTAAGCGTGAAGTCGTTCAGGTGATTACACCAGGGACAGCGGTTGATTCTTCTAAGCCAGATAATGCTAATAATTTCTTGGTAGCCATCGATTCAGATGGTAAAACTTTTGGTTTGGCATACATGGATGTGTCAACGGGTGAGTTTTACGCGACAAGTTTGTCTGATTTTACAAGCCTAAAAAGTGAGATTTTAAACCTCAAGGCTCGTGAAATCGTGGTTGGTTACGACCTTTCTGAAGATGAGCAACACAGCTTGGTTAAACAACTCAATCTCTTATTATCGTTTGAGCAAGAGCGCTATGAAGATGTGCATTTGATTGACCCAAATTTAACAGCGTTAGAGATTTCTGCTGCTGAAAAATTACTTCAATACGTTCATACGACACAAAAACGTGAACTCAGTCACCTGCAAAAGCTGGTTCACTATGAAATCAAAGACTATCTTCAAATGTCTTATACGACAAAATCAAGTCTTGATTTGCTAGAAAATGCCCGCACAAGCAAGAAGCATGGTAGTCTTTACTGGTTGCTTGATGAAACTAAGACGGCTATGGGGATGCGTTTGTTGCGTAACTGGATTGATCGTCCATTGGTTAATCAAGAACAAATTGAAGAACGCCAAAATATTGTCCAAGTTTTCTTAGACAACTTCTTTGAACGTAGTGATTTGACGGACAGTCTAAAAGGCGTTTATGATATTGAGCGTTTGGCTAGTCGTGTGTCATTTGGAAAAGCCAATCCAAAAGATTTGCTTCAACTTGGTCACACTTTGGGACAAGTGCCAACTATTAAAGCTATCTTGGAATCTTTTGATAGTCCTTACCTTGACAAGCTTGTCAACAGCATTGACACTTTACCAGAGCTAGAGTCACTGATTAGCTCTGCTATTGACCCAGATGCTCAGGCAGTGATTACAGAAGGAAGTATTATCAAAACTGGTTTTGATGAGACTTTGGACAAATACCGTAAAGTCATGCGCGAAGGGACAAGCTGGATTGCTGAGATTGAAGCCAAAGAACGTGCAGCAAGTGGTATTACAAACCTAAAAATTGATTACAATAAAAAAGATGGTTACTATTTCCATGTAACAAATTCTAACCTTTCTTTGGTGCCAGATTACTTCTTCCGTAAAGCAACTTTGAAGAATTCAGAGCGTTTTGGTACGGCAGAATTAGCTAAAATCGAAGGCGAAATGTTAGAAGCACGTGAACAATCAGCAAGCTTAGAGTATGATATTTTCATGCGTGTTCGTGCTCAAGTTGAGCGCTACATTTCACGTTTGCAAGATTTAGCAAAAGCTATTTCTACGGTCGATGTTTTGCAAAGTTTGGCAGTGGTTGCGGAAAACAACCATTATGTTCGTCCAAGCTTTAATGATAGCCATGAAATTAAGATTGAAAAAGGTCGCCATGCGGTTGTTGAAAAAGTCATGGGTACGCAAGAATATATCCCAAATACCATCACATTTGGCAGAAATACTAATATTCAGCTGATTACTGGTCCAAATATGAGTGGTAAGTCAACTTATATGCGTCAGTTAGCTTTGACGGTTATCATGGCTCAGATGGGGTCATACGTTGCTGCTGAGAGTGTCAGTCTTCCCGTTTTTGATGCGATTTTCACACGTATCGGTGCGGCGGATGATTTGATTTCAGGTCAATCAACCTTTATGGTGGAAATGATGGAAGCCAACCAAGCCATCAAACGTGCCAGTGAAAAATCTCTGATTCTCTTTGATGAATTGGGACGCGGGACAGCGACTTACGATGGAATGGCTTTAGCACAATCTATCATTGAGTATATCCACGATCACATTGGTGCTAAGACCATGTTTGCGACTCACTATCATGAGTTGACATCTCTGTCAACTACATTGACACATCTTGTAAACGTCCATGTTGCAACTCTAGAACGTAATGGTGACGTCACTTTCCTCCATAAAATTGCAGAAGGACCTGCGGATAAATCTTATGGTATTCATGTGGCGAAAATTGCAGGTTTGCCAGAAGATTTGTTGCAACGAGCAGATAGTATTTTAACCAATCTCGAATCAGGTGCTGCGCAGCTTCATTTGACAGCAGAAACTGAAGAGAAAACTCAAGTGAAGACAGAAGCGGCAGAACCTGTTGCAGAGCAGCTTAGCTTATTTGCAGATGACTCAAGTAACCAAGAAGTGATTGAAGCACTTAAAAAAGTGGACTTGATGAATCTAACACCAATGCAAGCTATGAATGTCATTTATGAATTGAAAAACATGTTATAAAAGTAAGAGGCAATCTAAAAGCAGATTGCCTTTTTACTTTGTGTTATAATTAAAGGTAAACAATCCTGAATGAAAGGAAAAGGAATGCCGCTTCAAAACTGCATTCTATCAGATAAATTATGAGTAAAATTATTGAGTTGCCAGAGGTTTTGGCCAACCAGATTGCTGCAGGTGAAGTGATTGAACGACCGGCCAGTGTGGTTAAAGAATTGGTTGAAAATTCGATTGATGCTGGAAGTAGTCAGATTACCATCGAGATTGAAGAATCAGGTCTTAAGAAAATTCAAGTCACTGATAATGGTGAGGGAATTTCTCAAGAGGATGTGGCTTTAAGTTTGCATCGCCATGCTACAAGTAAGATTAAAAGCCAAGCTGACCTTTTTCGTATCAGAACTTTGGGATTCCGCGGTGAGGCGATTCCTTCCATTGCCTCAATTAGCCACTTTACAGTGAAAACAGCGACTGCTGATGAACACTATGGAACGCTTTTAGTGGCAAAGGGGGGCGAGATTGAGCGACAAGAACCAATTTCAACACCTGTCGGGACAAAAATTACCGTTGAAAATCTTTTTTACAACACTCCTGCTCGTCTCAAATATATGAAGAGCCTGCAATCAGAGTTGGCTCATATCGTTGATGTGGTTAATCGCTTGAGCCTAGCTCATCCAGAAATTGCCTTTACTTTGATTAATGATGGTCGTCAAATGACAACGACTTCTGGGACAGGTGATTTGCGTCAAGCCATCGCTGGTATTTACGGTTTAAATACAGCTAAGAAAATGATTGAAATCTCAAATGCTGACCTTGATTTTGAAGTCTCAGGTTATATTAGCTTACCAGAATTGACGCGTGCAAATCGCAATTACATCACCATTTTAATCAATGGTCGCTACATCAAAAACTTCTTGCTCAACCGTGCGATTTTGGATGGTTATGGATCAAAATTGATGGTTGGTCGTTTCCCAATTGCGGTCATTGACATTCAAATCGACCCTTATCTTGCTGATGTCAATGTTCACCCAACTAAACAAGAAGTCCGTATCTCAAAAGAAAAAGAGTTGATGAGCTTAATCAGCTCTGCAATTGCAGAGAGTTTGCGTGAGCAAGATTTGATTCCAGATGCTCTTGAAAATCTAGCTAAGTCAAGTACTCGAGGTTTTTCAAAACCTCAGCAAACGAGCTTGCCGTTGAAACAAACTGATCTTTACTATGATAAAGAACGTCATGATTTCTTTGTTAAATCAGATACGGTTGAAGAAGAGCCAGCGCAGTTATTTAATGAGATTGACAAAGCTGTCAAGCAAGTTGACAAGCAATCTTCAGTTAGGTATGCACAGCGTTCAGCGGCAGGTCAATCGTATGATGAGCATGATGATCTTGATTTTAAAAATAAAACGAAAATCAATCGCATGATTGAAAGTCTTGATAAGGAGGAAGTTTCTACTTTCCCTGAGTTAGAGTACTTTGGGCAAATGCACGGCACTTATCTTTTTGCGCAAGGCAATGGTGGGCTTTATATCATTGACCAGCATGCGGCGCAGGAACGTGTCAAGTATGAGTATTATCGTGACAAAATTGGCGAAGTTGATGATTCATTACAACAGTTGCTAATGCCATATCTATTTGAGTTTTCTGGGGCAGATTTCATCAAAATTCAAGAAAAAATGGAGCTTCTAAATCAAGTTGGCATTAATTTAGAACCATACGGCAATAACACTTTTATCCTTCGCGAGCATCCTATTTGGATGAAGGAAGAGGAGATTGAGACAGCTGTTTATGAAATGTGCGACATGTTGCTGTTGACCAATGAAGTTTCTGTCAAGAAATACCGTGCTGAGTTAGCGATTATGATGTCATGTAAACGATCAATCAAGGCTAACCATACCCTTGATGACTATTCAGCCCGACAACTCATTGTTCAATTATCTCAATGTAAGAACCCTTATAACTGCCCACACGGACGTCCAGTACTTGTTAATTTTACCAAGTCAGACATGGAAAAAATGTTCCGTCGTATTCAAGAAAATCACACAAGTTTAAGAGAGTTAGGAAAATACTAAATGTACGATTATATCAAAGGAAAATTAACTAAAATTACTGCGAAATACATTGTCATTGAAGCAGGGGGATTAGGCTATATTGTCAATGTTGCTAATCCTTACAGCTTTTCAGATTTGATGAATCAAGATATCCAAGTCTACCTTCATCAAGTAATTCGTGAAGATGCTCAACTTTTGTTTGGCTTTCATACTGAAGACGAAAAGGCTGTTTTTCTTAATCTGATTTCAGTTTCTGGGATTGGTCCTACAACTGCGCTAGCTATTATCGCAGTGGATGATAATGAAGGTTTGGTCAATGCCATCGACACAAGCGACATCAAATACTTGATGAAATTTCCGAAAATCGGGAAAAAAACTGCCCAACAAATGGTATTGGATTTGGCAGGAAAATTCGTCGATGTTTCTGTGGAAAATGGCAAAGCTTCTCAGACTAAAGCGGCAGCAAACGAGCAGCTTGAAGAAGCCATGGAAGCTCTTTTGGCACTTGGCTACAAAGCAGCAGAGCTTAAGAAAATTCGTAAGTTCTTTGAAGGCACAAATGAAACAGCAGAACAATACATCAAATCAAGCCTTAAGATGCTGATGAAAGGCTAAGAATCAAGGAATTTTAGGAGATGTTTCACATGAAACGTTGTAGTTGGGTAAAGGAAAGTAATCCTTTATATGTTGCTTACCACGATACGGAGTGGGGAAAACCATTGCATGATGATCAAGCATTGTTTGAACTTTTGTGCCTTGAAACTTATCAAGCTGGTCTTTCGTGGGAGACCATTCTTAATAAACGCGCCTCATTTAACCAAGCCTTCTATGATTATGATGTGGCAAAGGTAGCGCAAATGACTGATGAAGAACTTGAAATGCTTCTTCAAAATCCTGAAATCGTTCGAAATCGTCGTAAGATTTTTGCGACACGTACAAATGCTAAAGCTTTTATCAAGATTCAGAAAGAGTTTGGCTCTTTTGACAAGTATCTTTGGAGCTGGGTTGATAACACGCCAATTGTAAATGATGTTGAGAATTATGCGACCTTTCCTGTCAGCACACCTTTATCTGAAAATCTTTCTAAGGATTTAAAAAAACGTGGCTTTAAATTTGTAGGTCCTGTTTGTGTTTATTCTTTTCTTCAGGCAGCAGGTTTGGTAAATGACCATGAAGTAGATTGTGATTTTAAATCAATTTAGTCATCTGATAGTGTCAGGTGGCTTTTTTTGACACTCTTGTCAATTATCTGTAAAACATCTTGACAGTATTAGTGAAATAAGGTATTCTGTAAAGAAAATTCTGTGAAGGATTGGCGGGAGATATGGAAAGTTTAAGCATAAAAAGGAACACATTAGTTTTTTTACTATCAAATTTTCTGGTTAGTGTGGCTTATTCGCTGCCGCATTCTATTTTGACAGTAATTTTATTAGCCAAAGGTTTAAGCTTATCACAAATTCTAATCATTCAGTCAGCTTATAGTATTGCTATCGTCTTATTTGAATTTCCAAGTGGACTATTAGCAGATAATTATTCCAGAAAAAATCTTTACAGCCTGTCAAAGCTATTTTTAATCATCATGTTTTTGATTGTGCTATTTAGCAATCAGTTTTACTTGATTTTTGCGGCTTGGTTTTGTTACGGGATTGCCGCAGCTTTAGATAGTGGAACGCTTGATGCTTACATTATTAATCAGCTTAAATTAGCACACCGTGAAGTAGAACTTCGAAAATTTCTGGCCTTAAGTAATCGTCTAGAAATCGTTGGACTCTTACTAGGAAGTAGTCTAGGTGGGATTCTTTATCACTTTATCGGGATTAACATTTATGTCTTAGGAACAGTTTTTCTTGTGGTTTCAACCCTTATCAGTTTTTTCTTTTTTAAGGAAACAACAAAGTCAGACTCACTACAAGCTAGTCATGTAATGGTTTTGAAAAAGCAAATTACTGATAGTTTTAAAGAACTTCGCAAGCAGCCACGTTTGAGTTTAATTCTGATTTTTGATTTTCTAACTCAGATTTTCTTTCAGACACATTTTCAGCTTTGGCAATCATTTTTCTTAAGCAAGGGGATTGATAGTCAGTATTTTCCGTTCTTTTATATTATTTTTCAAGTCATCACGCTTTTTTCATATTCTATCAACATTGATGGTGTTAAAAAGTATGCTGGTGTGCTTAAGTTCAGTCCGTTGATTGTTTTTCTACCGTTGACATTCTTTTTAGGGAAGATTGAGGTTTTCTTGACAGCTTATTTCATATTTGTTTTTGTCTTTTATGTGATTGAATTTATTTTAAATTATCAATTTAACAAAATGGTTTCTGTTGAGAATATTTCTTCTTTGATTTCATTTAAGTCAACAGTAAGTCGTATAGGAAGTGTTTTACTACTATGCATATTAAGTTTTATGGTGAAGCAAATGTCTGTTTCAGCAGTCATGGCAATCAACTTTATGCTATCTTTGGTTTTGCTTGCAGTCTTGTCTGTGATAATTATGAAAAAAACTGTCGTTGACAGTGATGTAAAGTAAATTTACAATAATTTTACACTTGTTTACGTGAAGCTTATTGCAAAAAAACGTTAATTTTCAGCAATTTTTGATAGAATAAAACTAAATTACGAATAGATAAGTAGGTGGCAATTATGAAAGCTGAGATTATCGCTGTAGGAACAGAGATTTTAACAGGACAAATCACAAATACCAATGCGCAATTTTTATCTGAAGAATTTGCCAAGTTAGGGATTGATGTCTTTTTCCAAACGGCAGTTGGGGACAATGAAGAGCGTCTTTTGTCTATCATTGATTTGGCAAGTAAGCGTAGCGATTTAGTTGTTCTCTGTGGTGGTTTAGGACCAACTGAGGATGATTTGACAAAGCAAACCTTAGCAAAATATTTAGGGCGTAACCTGGTCTTTGACGAACAGGCAAGTAAACGTCTAGATGAGTTCTTTGCGACACGTCCTCAATTTACAAGAACAGCTAACAATGAACGCCAAGCTCAACTGATTGAAGGTTCAACTCCTTTGCAAAATAGCACTGGTTTGGCTGTAGGTGGAGTGATTGAAGTTGACGGCGTCACTTATGTTGTTCTTCCTGGACCACCAAGTGAGCTTAAGCCCATGGTCTGGGATTATTTAGTGCCTTTGTTATCTAGTGACCATAAGCAACTTTATTCACGTGTTTTGCGTTTCTTTGGCATTGGAGAAAGCCAACTGGTAACTGTTTTATCAGATTTGATTGACAACCAAACCGATCCAACCATTGCGCCATATGCTAAGACAGGTGAAGTAACGCTGCGTTTGTCAACGAAAGCAGACGACATTGAATCAGCTAAGGAAAAACTAGACCAGCTAGAGCAAAAAATTCTTTCTAAGAAGACTTTAAATAGCATTCCGCTTGAGAATTTGCTTTATGGTTACGGTGATGATAATAGTATGGCGCGTGTTGTTTTTGATTTGCTTAAGAAAAAACACAAGACTATCACAGCTGCAGAAAGTTTAACAGCAGGGCTATTTCAATCAAGTATTGCAGACTTCTCAGGCTCTTCATCAGTCTTTAATGGTGGTTTTGTGACTTATAGCATTGAAGAAAAATCAAAAATGCTTCAGATTCCATTAGAAGAGTTGCAAGAACACGGGGTTGTTAGTCACTTTACAGCTGAGAAAATGGCTGAGCAATCTCGCAAGTTAACAGATGCTGATTTTGGGATTGGATTGACAGGAGTTGCAGGACCAGATAGCTTAGAAGGTCACCCAGCGGGAACAGTTTTCATTGGTATTGCTACTAGAGAAAAAGTTCATTCTATTCGTGTTCTCATAGGTGGACGAAGCCGTTCAGATGTGCGTCATATTGCATGTTTGTATGCATTTAACTTAGTACGTCAAGCTTTATTACAAGATTAAATTCTGCTATAATAGAGCTAGTTTGAACAAACAGAAAGGGAAAAATTTGGCTAAAAAGACAAAGAAAACAGAAGCTATCACGAAGAAATTCGGTGATGAGCGTAAAAAAGCACTTGATGATGCTTTGAAATTAATTGAAAAAGATTTTGGTAAGGGAGCTGTTATGCGCCTTGGCGAACGCGCTGAACAAAAAGTTCAAGTGATGAGTTCAGGTAGTTTGGCTCTTGATATCGCTCTTGGTGCAGGTGGTTACCCTAAAGGACGTATCATTGAAATCTATGGTCCTGAAAGTTCAGGTAAAACAACTGTTGCCCTTCATGCTGTAGCACAAGCTCAAAAAGAAGGCGGTATCGCAGCCTTTATCGATGCTGAACATGCCCTTGACCCAGCTTATGCAGCAGCCCTTGGTGTTAATATTGATGAACTTCTTTTGTCACAACCTGATTCAGGAGAACAAGGTCTTGAAATCGCTGGAAAATTGATTGATTCAGGTGCGGTTGATCTTGTTGTTGTCGACTCTGTTGCAGCTCTTGTTCCACGTGCCGAAATCGATGGTGATATTGGTGATAACCACGTTGGTTTGCAAGCTCGTATGATGAGTCAAGCTATGCGTAAACTATCAGCTTCTATCAATAAAACAAAAACAATTGCCATCTTTATCAACCAATTGCGTGAAAAAGTTGGTGTTATGTTTGGTAACCCAGAAACTACACCTGGTGGACGTGCCCTTAAATTCTACTCTTCAGTTCGTCTAGATGTGCGAGGAAATACACAAATCAAAGGTACTGGTGATCAAAAAGATAGCAACATTGGTAAAGAAACTAAAATCAAAGTTGTTAAAAACAAAGTTGCTCCACCATTTAAAACTGCTGAAGTGGAAATCATGTATGGTGAAGGAATTTCACGCACTGGTGAATTGATTAAAATCGCTAGTGATTTGGATATCATTAAAAAAGCTGGTGCTTGGTTCTCTTACAACGGTGAGAAGATTGGTCAAGGTTCTGAAAATGCTAAGAAATATTTGGCAGATCACCCAGAAATCTTTGACGAAATCGACCACAAAGTTCGTGTTCATTATGGACTTGTTGAAGAAACTGAAGATGAAAAAGCAGCAAAACTTTCTGAAGAATCAGCAGCAACTACTGAAAATGTAGATGAAGTTGTTCTTGATTTGGATGATGCGATTGAAATTGAAGAATAATTTTGAAAGCACTTTAAAGCTTGAAACGATGCGTTTCAGGCTTTTTTTGTTATTTGTGGCTCAAAAGTCGTTAATTTTTGCAAAAAAAATAAATCTTTTTAATTGACTTTTCGAAAAAATAGGTCTTAGGTCCCATGTGCTCCATTATGTATGTGTGCTATAATACAACTATCATGGGATAGAAAGTGAGAGTGCACATGATTAAAATTTACACAATTTCAAGTTGTACAAGCTGTAAGAAAGCCAAAACATGGCTCAACGCTCATCAGCTCCCTTATAAAGAACAGAATTTAGGAAAAGAACCACTATCACGAGAAGAAATCTTAGCGATATTAACAAAAACAGAAAACGGTATTGAAAGTATTGTTTCATCTAAAAACCGTTATGCAAAAGCACTTGACTGCGATATTGAGGAATTAAGTTTAAGTGAGGTTATCGACCTTATCCAAGCTAATCCACGTATCCTAAAAAGCCCAATTTTGATTGACGATAAACGTCTTCAAGTTGGTTATAAAGAGGATGATATCCGTGCTTTCTTGCCACGCTCAATTCGTAATGTGGAAAATGCCGAAGCTCGTCTTCGCGCAGCTTTGTAATATACTATATAGTAGAAAAGATGCCTTCTGGTGTCTTTTTTTAACTCTTAATTAGTATGAAATAAATCTTAAAAAAGTGTAAAAATGAAAAAGTTTACATCCTCTCTATGTCAGCTTTTCTGACCACTTTTACTGAAAATTCTTTGGAATCTCAATAAACTTTGGTTAAATAAAGTCAGATTCTTGTGAAATCTTAGTGAATAAGCTATAATAATTGATGACAGCTATTTAGAAAGAAGGTGTAAGTATGGGATTTACAGATGAAACTGTACGCTTTAATTTAGACGATAGCAACAAGAAAGAAATTAGTGAAACTTTAACAACGGTTTATCGCTCTCTTGATGAAAAAGGTTATAACCCAATTAATCAGATTGTAGGTTATGTCCTAAGTGGTGACCCTGCTTATGTGCCTCGTTACAATGATGCTAGAAATCAGATTCGTAAATACGAACGTGACGAAATTGTTGAAGAGCTTGTCCGCTATTATCTCAAAGGAAATGGAATCGATTTGAAATGAGAATCATGGGACTAGATGTCGGCTCAAAAACTGTTGGTGTAGCGATTAGCGACCCACTTGGTTTTACAGCACAAGGCGTAGAAATTATTAAAATCGATGAAGAAGCTGGCGAATTTGGCTTTGAAAGACTTGGAGAGTTAGTTAAACAGTATAAAGTTGATAAGTTTGTGGTTGGTCTACCTAAAAACATGAACAATACTGAAGGACCTCGTGTAGAAGCAAGTAAGGCTTACGGTGACCAAATTAAAGAACTTTTCAACATTCCTGTGGATTATCAAGATGAACGTTTAACGACTGTTCAAGCAGAACGTATGTTAGTAGAACAGGCTGACGTTAGTCGTGGTAAGCGTAAAAAAGTTATCGACAAATTAGCTGCACAGCTTATTTTGCAAAATTATTTAGATAGAATGTTTTAATCTAATCATTAATTCATTTAAAGGAGACTATTATGGCACATAACCATAACCACGATCATAACCATGATCACGAGCATGAAGTTATTACACTTGTAGACGAACAAGGAAATGAAACTCTTTTTGAAATTCTTTTGACAATCGACGGTCGCGAAGAATTTGGTAAAAACTATGTTCTTTTGGTACCAGCAGGTGCTGAAGAAGACGAACAAGGTCAAATTGAAATTCAAGCTTACTCATTCACTGAAAATGAAGATGGTACTGAAGGCGACCTTCAACCAATCCCTGAAGATTCAGATGCTGAATGGGATATGATTGAAGAAGTTTTCAACAGCTTCTTAGATGAAGACTAAGTTTGTAAGACGAGAGATTAGGAGTTATTCCTAATCTCTTTTTTCATAGATAGGATAATACTAAGGAAGTCAAAAATGCCTCCTTTTTATTTTTACGAATAAGTAAATTAAAGGGGGACATTTTATGGAGAAAAATAGTCATTTAAGCGAAGAGGAAAAGGATTTCCTAAAACGCTATCAAAACAAGCCATATCACTGTTTTAGGGAAATTTTAGCTTATTGTGTTATCCTTAACAAATTGACTAATGATTAGTTTCTGTTATACTTAGAGTAAGACAATTCAAGGAGAGAATAAGTGAATACATCAGAACAAGCAAATGTAGATCAGACTGCTGTGTCATCATACAGTCGTTCATCTCGTAAATTCGGTGAAGTTAGCAGTCATCTAGAACCTTCTAGACGAACAAAAGTGCCACAACCTCATAAACTTTATATTTTGTTATTGAGTGTTGTAGTGAGCTGTTTATCAGTAGCCGTGCCAATGTTTACAGACATGGCAAATAGCCTACAATCACAAAATCTTTATATTGGATTAATGTTTACGCAAGGACATCTTCCATTTACAGACATGTTTGCGACAGGTGGTTTCTTGTATTATGCAGTGATCGCCTTGGCTTATTACCTTGGTTCAACGTTGTGGTTAGTTCCAATTCAAATCGTTACTTTCTATTTATCAGGAATTTATTTCTATAAATTGGTTAACTATTTCACCAACAGCCAACGTGTGGCAGTGGCATTTAGTGGGGCTTTTTATCTACTTAATGTTGCCCTTGGTTTTGGTGGTTTGTATCCTATCCAATTTGCAATGCCTTTTGTTATGGTCTCATTGTGGTTCTTAACAAAATATTTTGCTGATATTATCAAGGATGAAGCTTTTATTTTATATGGATTTGCGGGCGCTGCAGCTATGCTTCTAGAACCACGTACTTTGGTGTTCTGGGCGCTTTCTTTCCTAACAATCATTGTATTTAACTTAAAACAAAAACATTTTGCGCGTGGTTTCTACCAATTATTGTGTATCATTTTTGGAACTATTTTGGTGTTCTACACAGCGGGATACTTCATTTTAAATGCTCAAGTGTTATCACCATATATTTCACAAGCTATTGTTTATCAATTCACTAATTTTGCAACTAGTGATGGCAATTTGATTTTAACTTTATTGTTCCAAGTTGTCTTGGCTTTAGCATCTGGACTTTTATTAGGCGCTTTGTCATTTGGTAAAGTAATCAAAGGTGAAGATAAGGTATCAAAATGGCTTATTTTCCTAGTATTTCTTGTTTTCTTTGCCATGGATTTATTCACACAAAGTTACCAATTCTATAATTTATTGGCAGTAATACCTTTTGGTTTATTATTGACAGCTATGGTTTTGGGAGAACAATATAAGCGTAGTTTGACAAAAACATCGCATCGCCGTAGAAAAACTTCAGATAATGCTGGAAGCTTTGGTCTTTATCTCAAACGTCATTTTTATTTGCCAATTTTAGTGCTTGTGTTTGGTGTTGGGCAAACTTTGGTACATACGGTTCTATCAGCTAATCTAAACAGTGAACGTACAAGTATTGCAAGCTATCTCGAAAAAGAAGCATCAAAAGATGATACTATTTATGTTTGGGATGATTCATCTAAAATTGGTATTGATAGCCAATTGTCAAGTAGCTCACAATTCACTTCGCCAGTTGTTAACACAACGAAATCTGCTAATGAAAAAGTTTTAGAAGATGAATTGCTACAAAATATGGGGTCATATATTGTGGTCAATAAGGACCAAAAAATTTCTGATTCACTTAAAAATAATTTTTCTTCTAACTATGAAGAGGTCCAAATCGGCGGTATTACAGGCTTTACCGTCTATCATAAAAAATAAAGAAAAACGCAATATCTTGTGGTCTACAAAAAAAGTGACCACAAGATATTGATTTTTTTTTGTCCCGTGTTATAATAGACGAGTAAGAAGGAGTGTTCATATGATTACATTAGAAAAAGAAAAAATTGCTGCACAACCTACTGTAAAAGTTATCAAACGCGATGGACGTTCTGTAAACTTTGATTCAGATAAAATTTATAATGCTTTGGTTAAAGCAAGCAATAATGTGACAAAAATGTCACCAGTTGTTGAAGCAAAATTGGAAACTATTTCAGATAATATCATCGCTGAAATTTTTGATCGCTTCAAAGACAACGTCAAAATTTATGAAATTCAAAATATCGTTGAGCATGAACTTTTAGAAGCTAATGAATACGCAATTGCTCAAGAATATATTAATTATCGTACAAAACGCGATTTTGCACGCTCTCAAGCGACAGATATCAACTTTTCGATTGATAAACTTTTGAACAAAGATCAAACTGTCGTTAATGAAAACGCTAACAAGGACAGTGAAGTCTTCAATACACAACGTGACTTGACTGCAGGTATCGTTGGTAAATCAATTGGTCTTAAAATGTTGCCAGCTCACGTTGCTAATGCTCACCAAAAAGGTGATATTCATTTCCACGACCTTGATTACAGCCCATATACTCCAATGACAAACTGTTGTTTGATTGACTTCAAGGGAATGTTGGGTAACGGCTTTAAGATTGGTAATGCTGAAGTTGAAAGTCCAAAATCAATCCAAACAGCAACAGCACAAATTTCACAAATCATTGCTAACGTTGCCTCAAGCCAATACGGTGGATGTACAGCAGACCGTATCGATGAATTCTTGGCACCATATGCTGAACTTAATTACAAAAAGCACTTAAAAGATGCTGAGGAATGGGTTGCTGAAGAACGCCGCGAAGACTACGCACGTACAAAAACGAAAAAAGATATCTACGATGCGATGCAAAGTCTTGAATACGAAATCAATACTTTGTTCACATCAAATGGACAAACACCATTTACATCACTTGGTTTTGGTCTTGGTACAAACTGGTTTGAACGTGAAATTCAAAAAGCTATTCTTAAAATTCGTATCCAAGGTCTTGGTAGCGAACACCGTACAGCTATCTTCCCTAAACTTATTTTCACATTGAAGAGCGGTCTTAACCTTGAAGAAGGCACACCAAACTACGATATCAAACAATTAGCTTTGGAATGTGCAACAAAACGTATGTATCCAGATGTGCTTTCATACGATAAAATCGTTGAATTGACTGGTTCATTTAAAGCGCCAATGGGATGTCGTTCATTCCTTCAAGGGTGGAAAGATGAAAATGGCGTTGAAGTCAACTCAGGACGTATGAACCTTGGAGTTGTTACAGTCAACCTTCCACGTATTGCTATGGAATCACATGGTGATATGGATAAATTCTGGGAACTTTTCAACGAACGTATGGGAATTTGTAAAGATGCGCTTGTTTACCGTGTTGAACGCGTTAAAGAAGCTACTCCAGCAAATGCTCCAATCCTTTACCAATATGGTGCTTTTGGAAAACGTCTTGGTAAATACGATAACGTTGATGAACTTTTCCGTCACCGTCGTGCCACAGTATCACTTGGTTACATCGGTCTTTACGAAGTCGGAACAGTCTTCTTCGGACCAGAGTGGGAAACTAACCCAGAAGCTAAAGAATTCACAGTTGACATTATCCGTAAGATGAAAGATTACTGTGTTAAATGGTCAGATGAATACGATTATCATTTCTCAATCTATTCAACACCATCTGAAAGTTTGACAGACCGCTTCTGCCGTCTTGATACTAAGAAATTTGGTATTGTTAAAGATATTACAGATAAAGAATACTACACAAACTCATTCCACTATGATGTACGTAAGAATCCAACACCATTTGAAAAATTGGACTTTGAAAAAGTTTACCCAGAAGCTGGTGCAACTGGTGGTTTCATTCACTACTGTGAATACCCAGTTCTTCAACAAAATCCAAAAGCTCTAGAAGCTGTTTGGGATTATGCTTATACACGTGTCGGATACCTTGGTACAAATACACCAATCGACCGTTGTTATAAATGTGGTTTTGAAGGAGACTTCACACCAACAGAACGTGGATTTGTTTGTCCAAACTGTGGCAACAGCGATCCAAAATCAGTAGACGTTGTTAAACGTACTTGTGGATACCTTGGTAACCCTCAAGCTCGTCCAATGGTTAATGGTCGTCACAAAGAAATTTCTGCACGTGTTAAACACATGAATGGTTCAACAATTAAAAACCCTGGTGACTACCACATGCACAAAGATAAGAGTTGTTAATAAGACTCGTTAACCAATAATTATGGTTTAGACAGTTTCATGACATATTGAAGCTGGAGACGCTTGTCCCAGCTTCTTTATTATATTGATAAAAAACTTGAAGAAAGGAAAAAATCGTGGGAAAATACCAATTAGATTATAAAGGCATGCAACAAGTTGAGCGTTTTCATGAAAAACATTCAACTGCTAAAGGTAATAAAAAAGCGCGTGTCAATGAATTGAAAGCACAATTTTTGGAAAAAGCGAAGAAAAAAAGTAAATAAGAGGTAAGCTTATGCAATTACGAAGACCTGAATTATCAGATAAAGCAGCTGTTATTGAGATGATGAAAGAGTTTGAAATGAGCCAGTCTGCCCACGATGGTGGTTTCTGGGATGTGGATAACTTTGATTACGAGGATTGGCTTGAAAGCAATCGCCTGAGTGAGATGGGGATTAATGTGCCTGCAAACTTTGTTCCAGCCGTTCAGTTTGTGTCTTTTTCTGATGATGGCAGGGCTTTAGGATTTTTGCATTTGCGCTTACGCTTAAATGAGAATCTTTTGAAGCAAGGTGGACATATTGGGTATTCTATCCGTCCATCTGAACGTCGTAAAGGATATGCTAAAGAACAGCTACGCTTAGGATTATTAGAAGCGAAGAAGAAAAATATCACCAAAGCTTTGGTCACATGTCATGATGACAATGAAGGTAGTCGTAAGGTAATATTAGCCAATGGTGGCCAGCTTGAAGATGTTTTAGATGCTGTTGAGCGTTACTGGATAACTTTGGAGACTGATTAATCAGTATAATAGAAATAAAAAGGTAGAAAGAAGGCTAGGATGGAAGAAAAAAATTGGAATACTCCCAAGCCTGGTGAATGGAAGTCAGAAGAATTAAGTCAAGGTCGCGTTATCGACTATAAAGCTTTTAACTTTGTTGATGGTGAAGGGGTGCGTAACTCACTTTACGTATCAGGTTGTATGTTTCACTGTAAAGGGTGTTATAATGCTGCAACTTGGTCATTTAAGGCAGGGCAACCTTACACGAAAGAGTTAGAAGAGCAAATTATGGCTGACCTGGCGCAGCCTTATGTTCAAGGCTTGACGCTTCTTGGTGGTGAACCTTTCTTAAACACAGGTTTTCTCTTGCCATTAATTAAGCGCGTGCGCCGTGAACTTCCTGAAAAAGATATTTGGTCTTGGACTGGATATACTTGGGAAGAAATGATGCAAGAAACACCAGATAAACTAGAAATGCTAAGCCTAATTGATATTTTGGTAGATGGTCGCTTTGATATCACTAAGAAAAACTTGATGCTACAATTCCGTGGGTCATCTAACCAACGTATCATTGATGTTCAGAAATCTTTGAAAGCCGGAAAAGTTGTGATTTGGGATAAATTAAATGATGGCGATCAAAAATTTGAACAAGTTAGTCGTGATGACTTACTATAAATGTGGAAAAAGAAGCTGATTTTCAAGAATTGGCTCCTTTTTTTGCCCAAAATAGAAGTTATTCACAGCTGGTTTTCCAAAAATGTGGATAGCTCTCAAGGCTTGATATAAAGGCATTTGTTCTTAGTTTATACACAAGTTATCCCCAGTATATAACCATACTTATCCACAACTTGTGAATAACTCTGTGTAAATTGTGTAAAAATAAGCGAATTTTCAAGATATTTTACCATTTTTAATAAAATAGACTTAAATGATATGAAAATTTCATGTAAAAAAGCCGGCAAAAAGAAGTTTTTACCGACTTTTATCTATTTAAGATCTCCAAAGAGACTTATTATAAACGGGAACACAAAATAAAGAATAGTTTATCAAGTAAGTTTTACTGAACGATTTCCTTTTAAACTATGAATAAGTTAATACTATTATTGATTGTTTAGCTAACTAAATATTGAATTCTTGTCAACTAACAATGGCATAGTGTCAACTTATAGGAAAATGGAAACGGTAAATCTGTCAATGTTAGCGTTTTTCTTGTCAACTTTATGGTAAAAAGGTGTCAAGAAAGGTGGTTATAGGCATGATTACGAAAATTTCAGAAAATAAATATCCCTATCTTTTATTTCTTATCTTTATATGTTCTTCTGAAGGGGCATTGAAGTAACTAGGGATAGAATTAAAAAGAAGGGATAAGTTTTTTGCAATGAGTTCAGGTTCTTCAGGCTCGTCTTTACTTAGCCAAAATTGTAGGATGTTAAGATAAGCACCGAATAAACCTTTGGAAATGTAATCGATGTTGCTATCTACAGTATCATCAACACACCATGGCAGATTGATGGTTTTATAGATTTGAGCAGATTTTTGATTGAATTTTTCTGTTAGTAATGAAAAGTGCCCACTTTCAACAAGTGATGAAATAAAGGCTTTGTTTTCATACATAAAATTCAAAGTAACTAAGAATACATCTTCAGGTTTTTTCGCCAAGATAAAATTATCTCGCTGAAGATAATATCCTCTGACAAAGTTTTCTAGACAGAAATCCATTAAATCAGCTTTATCATCAAAGTAGCGATAAAATGTTCGACGTGAGATAGTGGCCTTGTCTAAGATTTGATAGATAGTGATTTTGTCATAATGTCGTTCAGTAATCAGTAGATAAAGTGCTTTTGATAAACGGTGTTTAGTTTCTAAAACTTGTTGGTGTTTTTTTGATAAATTTGTCATAAACAATCCTCTACTTGAATGATGTAATATTTCTGAAAAGACCAAAAATTATACCTAATCAATTTAGCATTGTAACATAAAGCTAAAAATTAAGCTACATCAATCCTATGATTATGTCAATATTCGACTTTAGAAGTTTATCATTGTTAGCTTTCCTAACAACGATAGAGGACGAAATATTAAGAAAATTAGAACTAGGAAACAAAATCTTAAAAAAAGTATCACTTGCACAAAATCCCTTTTCAAAATCGCGAAAAAATATTATAATGTTCTTCAAAACGCCTAGATATATAAAACGACAAAATGAAAAAATGTTTATCTAGTCTTTATTTTTTCAAAATTAGAATAAATATACATTTAAAATTATGTGAGTTTTATGTGAAAACGAATACTAAAAAGGAGGTCCTAACGTGCTTGATGCTAAACAATTAAGAAAACTTCGTCGTTCAGATTTGTTTGAGCTGCTTGTAGAGCAAGCTAAAGAAATTGAAGAGCTTCAAGATCAAGTAAAAGAACTTGAAGGTAAACTTGAGCGTCGTGAGCTAGAAGTCACTGATGCGGGTTCCATCGCTGAAGCAGCCTTGGCAATTAGTAAAGTTTTTGAAGAAGCTCAGGCGGCGGCAGACACGTATCTTTATAACGTCAAACGTATGGCGGATGCAAAAAAGAATACTGAGGATGAGGCATAAGGGGTTAAGCTTTTTAAATGAAACCACTATTTGAGAAAAAATCAGAGAAAATTGCCTTAGCTGACTTACCGAAAGCTGAGGAGCTTTCAAAAGAGTTAGGAAAAATTAAGTATCGTGAGCGCTACATGCGCACCTTACGTAGCACTGTTTTCACCCTAGTAACCGTAGCAGCTTTGGCTGTATTGGTTGCGACAATTTGGTTACCTGTTTTGCAAATCTATGGAAATTCGATGACTCCTACTTTGAAAGCTGGAGATATGGTTGTTTCTGTTAGTAAAAAGAATTTGAAACAAGGTGATGTGGTAGCTTTTTATTATAACAATAAAGTTTTGGTTAAGCGAGTTATTGCCACATCAGGACAGTGGGTCAACATTGACAAAAAAGGTAATGTCTTTGTTGATGGGAAAAAGATTAATGAGCCTTACCTACAAAGAGGTGAAAAAAATTATGGAGAAACCAATATCGAGTTACCTTATCAAGTACCAGATGGTAAGTACTTTGTGATGGGAGACCACCGAGAGGTTTCGGTAGACTCACGTAATAAAGCTGTCGGTCCAGTAGACAGTGAACAGTTAGTTGGGAAACTAAGCTTAAGAATTTGGCCACTTAACCGAATGGGGTCAATCGATTAGAAAGTTAACAAAAATTATGTTTAGAAAGGAGTTTGGATGTTAAAGCTATGGGCAAGGTTAGCAATTTTAGTAAAAAAGCGAGTCCGAGATAGTATCATTGCAAAGATTGCTTTGGTGCTATCTCTAGTCGTTGTCTTTTGTACGACTTATTTACTAATATTACCAGCCCTAACAATTAGTACGGGAAATAGTTCATCTGTTTTCCAATCCTCGGAAAGTGCCTCCTCGCAGGTTGAGTCTCCGACGGATGATTCTCAAAAAGAAAATAACCAGACAGAAGCTTCTTCACAAGCCAGTTCGACTGAGTCAAGCCAAGAAAAGAAGGACATGTCACAAGCAGGCACTTTGACTGCTGAAACGTCAGATGTGACGGTAACGGTCTCTTATGAGGGAGATACCTTTACAGAGCCAGTTCAATTAAAGGTAAAGCCTGTTTCTGACACGACTGCCATTGATAACAAGTTAACATCGCTTTTAAGCGAAAGTAAACAAAGCTTGTCGCAAGCACACTCTTACGATATTTCATTTGTCACAGATGATGGCAAGGAAGTTGAACCAAGTAAAGACGTCAAAGTTTCAATGGCTTTTAAAAATGACTTATCCACAAGCGATGACAAACAAGCTGGTTGGAAGTTGTATCACTTTGTGGATAACGATGTCAATCAGGTTCAAGATTTGACTGAATCGACAGATACAGACATTAAAGAAACTGGTGACGGAGCCGTCGAAAGTGTTGATTTCAAGTCTGGCAGTTTTTCATATTACACTATAGTTGGTGTAGCATATGATTTTTCAGGGTATTTGACAAGTGGGTCATATGATACTAGTGCGACAACATTAGATTTAGCAACTAAGCAAGTTAAAACTAAGATTACTTTAAATTTTGATAATCTTCCTGCTTCAGAACTTCAAAAGTACTCTAATCCTACTTTCTACTTAGCACTGCCTGATAGTGTTATCGTGAAAACAGATGAAACTTATGATATTTTAGATAAAGCCGGAAATCCTGCAGGAAATTTTCATTTTACTACGGGTTCTGATGGCAAGTATTATATGCTAATTCAATTTAATGATGATTACGTTAATAAGTTGTCATCGGGTGCTACGGTTGCTGGGAATTTATTCTACAATATGAACTTAAAAGAGGTTGCTGAGCAAAAAAATGGTGATTATGTCGCTGATTTTTCTGATAAAGTTCGTGTCACGGTAAAAGAAGATACTATCACCAAAAACTATGATATTAGTACTCAGAAATGGGTTAGTAAAACAGATTATGACAGTGATGGAGCCAATGTTACTTATACTGTTAGAGTAGACTCTAAATATGGAACTCCAGGTGATATTGATTTAACCGATAGCTTGAGTGCCTCAGGTATTTCAATTTCTGCCGTTACTGATGTATCAATTACCAAATCAACTTACGCTGGGGATACTGGTCATGTGACTGGAACGGAAGCAGTTTCTAAAAAGCCAAAATTTGATCAGAATAATAAAAAATGGACTTTAACTCTTCCGCAATTAGTCAGTGGCGGAACAGATTCGAATGGTAATCCGATTGGTCATTTTTACACAATTACTTATCGTTATAAATTTACTGGTTTATCAGCAGGTAAGCCAGTACAAGTTAATAACCAAGTCAAAGCTGTTTCAAAAGATAAAAGTTCAATTGGTAATGCTAGTGTGACTTTAAACTTGAATGATATCCAGAAACAAGGAAAATATGATCCAAAAACTGGTTTAATTTCTTGGACAATCACTGTAAATCCTAAGGGAAGTAATATTGGTGGAGCTATCTTAAAAGATGATTTCTTGAAAAAGGCTTCTGATGTGACAATTTCACCTAATGAAGGCTATTGTATTAATTATGATAGCAAAAGCAAGATTGATTACATCAAGTTTACTGGTAATCCAAATAAACAGTCGTATATCATTACTTATAAGACCAAGGCAGAGACCTCAGGTTGGGCACCTAATAATAAAAATACTGTAATTTTGGATGGTGATGGAAATACCGATACAAAAGAAAATCAAACTTCAGATTCTGATAATCCAAAAGTTCCTGAAGATGGGAAATTAGAGAAAACGTCTCTTGGAGAAGATGATACATCTGATACAGATGTCAAGACACTTAGTTGGCAAACTAAAATCACTATGCCAAGTACAGGTGTGATTGAAAAGGGAACAAACTTTAAAGATGTATTGAAAGACTCTAATGATGGGCAAATTCCAAATAATCACTGGTATACCAAAGCTCAACTACAAGACTTGTATAAAGAACTTGTTGATATTTTTGGTGGCGAAGATAAGTTCACATTGAAAGCTCGTCAATATGATGAAGGTGCTTATACGAAGTATAAAGATTTGGAGGATATTCATTACACTGAGTTTCAAATTGATTTGAAATCTGATTTTAAATCAAGCAAAGATATCACAATTCAGTATCAATCAACAGCCAAGTTAAATGGAGGAAACACTCTTGACTTTACTAACACGATAAAATCGGCTGGACATTCTAGCCAAGCTAAGTATCATCATACAGATGATTCAAAAGTTATCAAAATGGATGGCGATGAAAAACGCAATACAACTGAAAAAGTAAGTACTAATGGTGTTGTGACATGGAAAGTTAAGGTTAATTTGAGTGATGATGCTAAGACCATGACAGTTAAAGACACTTTACCAAATGGTATTCATCTAACTAATTTAATTTTTGGTCACCATTACAGTCAAAAATCAGCAACTATTAACGGAAATAACATCTCTGCTTTGACAGGCCAAAATGATTGGGGTGCTACGAACATGAAGGTTGATGGAACTATTTCAAGTGATAATGTTGTCACATTGAATTTCTCAACAACTGATGATAGAACACTTAAACAAAGTATTGGTGATAATGATTTTTGGTTAACCTTTACGACTGCTTATGATATACCCCAAAATAAGGTGGTAGAGGAAACATTAACTAATAACGTTTCTGTTGTTGTTGATGGTGAGGATTACGGCTCAGATAGTCAAACACAAAAAGTGACTTTTGAAAACTTAATTAGAAAAACTCAACTAACACCGGATAATAATTCTGATAGTGACCGAAAAAAGTCAGATAATGTTGCTTATAGTCACATTCTAAGATATTCCGTTGATATAAATCCGGCTGCCGAAGATTTAGCAAGTGGTGCTGACATCTTAACTCTGACAGATACGATTCGTTATCGTAAAAAGGATCAAATATGCACTCTCCTTCAAGATTCCGTAGAGCTTTGTGATGAGAACGGTAAGAAAGTCCCAAGTTCAGATTGGTCTTGGACTTATCAAGATGAGATTGAAAATAAAGAACAGCTTGATGGGTACTATGATGGTATTATTACTGTGAAATTACCAGATTCAGGTCATTACACTTTAAAATATAATTATCAGATTAGTGGTGGAAATCTAGGAGCTTCAGCTACTATAGATAATACAGCTAAACTTGAAGGAATTAATCGTGCTTCAGATTCTACACACACAAATTATACTTACTGTGAACAGTCTGGTGGTGGTAATGTATACTCAAAAGGAACCTACGTTATCAATAAAGTCGATTCTCAAAACTACAGTAAGGGGCTTAAGGGAGCTGTATTCGCTATTTATGATAAGTGTGGTAATTATATCGGGGAAACGACTCCTACTGATGAAAATGGTCATACCGCATTTTCTATAAACAGTAGTTCTATTTGTCTATTATGGTTGTGTTTGAGCTGGAATAAATTCCATACAGGAGAACTTTATTATTTCCAAGAAAAGGAACAGCCTGACGGATATGAATTATCGCATAAAAAATATTATTTTTATTATAATTCATGTTATGATATTTCGGATTATGATAAGTTAGGTGCTGTCAATTTAGCTAGGTCTGAGGGGACAGCTTATGTTCCTAATCAAAAAACTAAGCAGAGCTTAACCGTTAAAAAAGAATGGTTAAAATCTGACGGCACTAAAACCGAGCGTACGGATGGTTCAATCACTTATGATGTGATTCAGGTAGCTACTAACCAATGTGGTTACTCTACTGAGAAGGTTATTAAGTCAGGTGAAACCTTAACCCATGCTGATAACTGGACGCGAACGTATAAGAATCTGCCAGTTTCTTATACGAATTGTTGTGGTAATAAAGTGTTGGATTACAGTTACTATGTAAAAGAAACATCGTCTGTTCCTGGCTATGATACTGTTTATTCAAATGGTTATAAGACCTCTGATAATCCGGCTGATACGAAAATAGGTTCTGAGGATGGTCATATTACCATTAAAAATAAAGCTCAGAAGCAATATGAATTGCCTGAGACTGGTGGTAGTGGTGTGAAGATACACTATGTGATTGGTGCAAGCTTGGCACTACTTTCCCTAGGATTAATCATCCTAAAAATTTACAGAGATTATCAAAAAGGAGGTGACTCCTAATGATAGAGTTCCTGGTAAAGGTGGTGATGCCTGATTCACTACTGTAAGGATTTAGGTTTTGACTTCAATTTTGGAGTTTACACAAATTAGTTTTCAAAAAAGAAAGAAGGAAAAGGATTTTACAATGAAGAAATTTAAGTTATTCTTAGCAGCTTTTGTTGCTACGCTTTTCGCATTTGCTGGTGTGAAAGCATCCGCTTATACTATTACAATTAATGGAACGACTTCTGGTCATACTTATGAAGCTTACCAAGTTTTTAGTGGTACGCTTGCTGAAAGTGATAATCAGACACTTTCAGATATTGATTGGGGTTCAGATGTCAATACTTTTGAGTTTGATGGTGAATCCGACGCTGCTAAAATTGCTGAAAAACTTGCAAAACAAGCAACTGACTCAGAAACTGCTAAAGCATTCGCTAAAGCAGCTAATGCAAATCTTAAAGAGGGAATCAAACCTGCTAGCGCTACAAGTGAAGGTAAGACAGTTACTATCACACTTTCTAAACCTGGTTATTACTTGGTAAAAGATAAAGATGGTTCTCAAAATAGTGAAAATGGAACATATACTCGTTTTATGATGCAAGTTGTAGGTAATGCAACTGCTAATGTTAAAAATGGAGTTCCAAGTGTCCAAAAGAAAGTAAAAGAAAATTTAACAGGAGAATGGCAAGTTGGTGCTGACTATGATTTTGATGACGATGTACCATTCCAATTGACAGCAACTTTGCCAAGTAACTTTGATGACTACAGTGAATACTATCTAGAATTTTCAGATACTCTTTCAGCAGGTTTGACTTATAACAAAGATGCTAAGGTTTTCCTTGTAAATGGTGAAAACAAAACTGATATTACATCTTCGTTCACAATTGCTGAAGACGGTTCAAGCTTCAAGATTAATAACTTGAAATCTATTTCTGGTGTAACAGCTTCGTCAGAAATTGTTGTTGAATACACAGCTAAACTTGGCTCAAATGCTGTTATTGGTTCAGAAGGTAACCCAAATACTGTAAAACTTGTTTACTCAAATAACCCTAACTATGAAGGTAAAGGTGAAGAATCTCCTAAAGGTAATACTCCAGAAAAAAATGTAAAAGTCTTCACTTACCAAACAATCATTAACAAAGTTAAAGAAATTAACAAAGATGAAACAGCTCCATTACCAGGTGCAGAATTCACACTTTACAAGAAATTAAATAATGGTTCAACTAAAAAAGTAGATGTAGTTAAAAATGCTGAAGGAACATCATTCACTTTTAAAGGTCTAGATGCTGGTGACTATGTTCTTAAAGAAACAAAGACACCAGATGGCTACAACACAATTGAAGAATGTAGAAATGGTGGAAAAGGTATTGAATTCTCAATTGTTTCTGATGTTAAAGAAGATGCTTTGAAATCATTGAAAGTGACTGGTACTGACAGAGAATTTGCTTCAGATCTTTCAGCTGGTTCACTAACAGCAAATATCGTCAACCGTCAAGGTTCACTTCTTCCATCAACTGGTGGTATGGGTACAACAATCCTTTACGTAGTTGGTTCAATTCTTGTTCTTGTCGCAGCTATTCTTCTTATCACTAAAAAACGTATGGATGCTGCTAAATAAGCATAAGATTAGTTTGTAAACGTTGGGTTAGCAAGCATTGATATTGATTAACCTTGTTAATCTGACAAAGGGAGTGGCAAGGAGCACGAGCTCACTTTCTGCTCCCTTTACTCTTGCAACGGTGGGGAGAGCTCTTTAATATGTTGAAAAAATTCAAAGAAAATTTTTTGACAAATTCACTTATTTTTATCTTAATAATCGGGCTGTCCCTCTTGTTGTATCCGACAGTTAGCGATTATTGGAATTCATTTCACCAATCAGAAGCGGTAGCAGGATATGTCCAGAAGGTTCAGGACATGGGTCAAGATAAGAAAGATAAGATGTTAGCAGATGCCAAGGCTTATAATCAGACCTTAGCTAAGGGTGTTATGCCTGATTTGAATTTATCAAATGCTGAGAAGTCTGTTTATAATAAAACCCTTGATGTGACTGGTACAGGAATTATGGCTTACGTCGAAATTCCAAAGATTAACACGACTTTGCCAATCTACCATGGTACGGATGATGCGATTTTGCAGGTCGCTGTTGGTCATATTCCTGGAACATCTTTACCGGTTGGTGGCAAGGGAACACACGCTGTGATTTCAGGTCACCGTGGTTTGCCATCGGCTAAGCTCTTTACAGACATCGACCGTTTGGTTGATGGTGATACCTTCATGATTCAGGTCTTAGATGAAACCTTGACTTATGAGGTTGACCAAATTCTGACGGTCTTGCCAGATGATGTTTCAGCGCTAGCCATTGACCCAAATCAAGATTATGTGACCTTGGTGACGTGTACGCCTTATGGTGTTAATAGTCACCGTCTCTTGGTGCGTGGTCACCGTATTCCAAATAAAATTAAGAATGCGCGTGTGATTTCTGAGGCTAGTCGTGTTGAACCGTTATTGGTTGCACCGATTTTAGCAATCTTTATTTTCATTTTGCTTTTGTTGGTGATTACCGTTTATCGTAAACTGCGATATTAAGTTGTGAGTTATCCAAGAGTTGGCTTAGAGATAGGCTGGCTTTTGGATTTTTTTGTTTGGGCGATAAAAGCAGAGCTTGGAAATTTATCTTTGAAAATCCTTGTAACTGTTATTCTTCTGAATTTTTGATAGAATGTTCTTAACAGATTAGAAGGAGATTCCTATGACTCGATACCAAGATGATTTTTATGAAGCCGTCAACGGCGAATGGGAAAAGACAGCTGTCATTCCTGATGATAAACCGCGTACTGGTGGTTTTTCAGATTTAGCTGATGAGATTGAAGACTTAATGCTAGCAACCACAGATGAGTGGTTGGCTGGTAAAAATCTTCCAGACGATAGCATTTTGCAAAATTTTGTTAAATTCCACCGCATGACATCAGATTATGAAAAACGTGAAGCCGTTGGTGTAGCACCAGTTCTTCCTTTGATTGAAGAATATAAGAAATTGGCTTCTTTTGCGGATTTTGCCGAACAAATTGCGGATTTTGAAATGGCTGGAAAACCAAATGAATTTCCATTTGGTGTGGTGCCAGATTTCATGAATGCGCAGCTTAATGTTTTGTGGGCAGATGCACCTGGAACAATTTTGCCTGATACAACTTATTACGCTGAAGACAACGATAAAGGTAAAGAATTATTAGCGACATGGCGTCAGATGCAAGAAGAATTGCTAGCAAAATTTGATTTTTCAGCAGAAGAAATCAAAGATTTGCTGGATAAAACCATCGAACTTGATGCCAAATTAGCCAAATATGTCTTGTCACGCGAAGAATCTTCTGAGTATGTTAAGCTTTATCACCCTTATGACTGGGCTGATTTTACAAAATTAGTACCAGAACTTCCTTTGGATAGCATTTTCACACAAATTCTTGGGGAAATTCCTGACAAAGTCATTGTTCCAGAAGAACGTTTTTGGAAAGAATTTGCGGCAGAATATTATTCTGAAAAGAACTGGGAATTGCTTAAAGCAGATTTGATTATTTCAGCAGCGACAAGCTACAACAGCTATTTGACAGATGAGATTCGAGTGCTTTCAGGGACTTACAGTCGTGCTCTTTCAGGAACACCACAAGCCATGGATAAGAAGAAAGCAGCTTATTATCTAGCATCTGGTGCGTATAGCCAAGCTCTTGGTCTTTGGTATGCAGGTCAAAAATTCTCACCTGAAGCAAAAGCTGACGTAGAACATAAGGTTGCAACGATGATTGATGTTTATAAGAAACGTCTAGCATCTGCAGATTGGTTAGCCAAAGAAACACGTGAGAAAGCTATTGTTAAGTTGAACGTTATTACTCCTCACATTGGTTATCCGGAAAAATTACCAGAAACTTATGCGAAAAAAATCATTGACGAGTCTTTGTCACTCGTTGAAAATGCGCGAAATCTGGCTAAAATTTCTATCGCTCACAGCTGGAGTAAATGGAACAAACCGGTTGATCGTAGTGAATGGCATATGCCAGCACATATGGTAAATGCTTATTATGATCCTCAACAAAACCAAATTGTTTTCCCAGCAGCTATTTTACAAGCTCCATTTTATAGCTTGGAACAAAGTTCATCTGCTAACTATGGTGGGATTGGAGCGGTTATCGCCCATGAAATTTCACATGCCTTTGATACTAATGGAGCATCATTTGATGAAAATGGTAGCCTAAACAACTGGTGGACTGAGGCAGATTACAAAGCCTTCACGGAACGTACCGATAAAATCGTTGAACAATTTGATGGGCTAGATTCTTATGGCGCTAAGGTCAATGGTAAATTGACAGTCTCTGAAAATGTGGCTGACCTTGGTGGTGTGGCTTGTGCGCTTGAAGCAGCAAAACAGGATGACGATTTCTCAGCACGAGATTTCTTTATCAACTTTGCAACCATTTGGCGCATGAAGGCGCGTGATGAATACATGCAAATGCTAGCAAGCATTGATGTGCACGCGCCAGCCAAACTTCGTACCAATGTCACATTGCCAAACTTTGATGACTTCCATGAAGAATTTGACATCAAAGCAGGTGACCCAATGTGGCGTGCACCAGAAAATCGAGTGATTATTTGGTAAGTCGTTACCGATAAAATCGTTAGAAACAAGGACTTGGTTTAACCAAGTTCTTGTTTTTTGCTATTCCTTTTTTAAAAATGTGATACAATAAACATTAGTATACCTAGAATATACCTAGATTTTTAAAATAGAAATATAGACTATGATTTTTCTAAGTTGTTTAGGATAACAGCTAAAGACCTTTCTTACTGGGAGAATTTGAAAATCATAGATTCAAAAAAGGAGACTGTATGAAACTCGAAAAATCAATGCAATTGGGTGAACTCTATCGCGAACTGCGAATCGCGCGTGGTTTGAAACTAAAAGACGTTGCACGAGAAAACCTTTCGGTATCTCAACTCTCACGTTTTGAAAATGGCCAATCCATGCTTGCTGCAGATAAACTCTTAATCGCTATCTCAGGTATCCACATGACCTTCTCAGAATTCGGCCACGCAATTAATAACTATCAAGAACCGGAGACGTTTCAAATAGTAAATAAGATTAACGAATTATATAATAAACAAGATATTGATGGTTTGTATAGTTTGCTTGAAAGTGAAAAAAGCTCTGAAACATTTGATGTCTATAAGCGTTTAAATGAGTTAATCATAAAAGCATCTATTCATACGCTCGATTCGACTTATACCATCACTGAAGATGAAAAGAATTTTTTGACATCATACCTTTATGAGATTGAAGAATGGACAGAGTATGAGCTTTTTGTTTTTGGAAATACAATGTCTATTCTATCTGAGTCGGATTTGATTTTTTTGGGAAAAGCATTTGTTGATCGTGATAAATTATATTTATCTCTTCCGAGTCATAAAAAGAATGCCGAAGTTGTCTTTTTAAATTTGATACTCATGTTAATAGGTTACGGGAAAACTTATCAAGCTAATTACTTTATTGAACACCTTGAAAAGATATTAACTTATCAGGATATGTTTGCTATGACTTGGCTTAATTTTCTGAAAAAAGTATTAAATCACATGGATGAAAAATCAGATGATTTATCTGATTTAGAAACATTTATTAAATGTGTAGAAGGAACGGGGAATCCGATTATGGTTGCTTTTTTGAAAGAGAATTTATCAAGTATTTTTCCAGATAAAAGTTAATTTAACAAGGAAGCTAACTACAATAAGAGAGCGAGGGGCAATACAAACATTGGAACTACAAAAGTGGTTATTTTAAAAATTTGTTTTAGTGTTTGTGTGAACATAATAAGTATCCTCCAAATTTTATATATTACGTATTATTCATAAGTTTTGTGAGTAATAACATTTATTAGGGCAGGGGAAGGGATGAATGTTATTACTTGGGGCTAGTTGATTATTTTGAATAGGTTTTACGGGTAATATACAAAGAATGGAAGTACCAGAACGACTGTTTTAAGTAATTGTTTAAGGGTTAGTTTAAGCATTAGTAGTATCCTCCTTAATGTTATGTCTTCATTGTATCAGCGAAAATATTAAAATCGGTTTATTTGCAAATACGCAAATAAACTTTTTTTGTTAAGCAAATATACAATTTTCAGAAATCTTAACTTTTGGATGATATGATGATAGTGTAATCTGTTTAAATGGTTTACGTTATCGGTAATTATTTTTCGAAAAAGAACACCTGATAGATAAGAGTGATTTGCCATTTGTATGGGCATTTTTTATCCTCTTATTTTTAAAAAGTTGAAAGGAAAACATAAGATTATGTTAGGATTTATGGATAACTACTTGGTTGCTTTGCAAGCTAAATATGCTTCAAAAGTAACTGTTAAGTGGGTTTGGGCAGTTTGCGCTCTTGTTTCTGTCATTGCAGTTATTGGTTATGCGGCTTACTGTACGTCACAATCAGGAAACTTTGCTGGCGGAATCAAGTTAGGTGTTCCTGATGTTATTCATGTAACATTTAACTGTACTAAATAATATCGCTCTTCTCTTTATTTTTAAGAGAAGGTGTTAGAATAAGGAATTTATGATTAAGATTGAACACTTATCTAAAACATATAAGCGCTTGGTTTTAAATGATATTTCAGTGACTTTTCCTGAAAAACAAGTGAGTGTTATTGTTGGTATTAATGGTAGTGGAAAGACGACATTTCTAGATTGTGTCGTTGGTTTGAAACGTCCAAGTGAAGGAGAGATTTGGATTGATAGTCACCATAATCAATCGGATACCTTCAAGGAGCAAGTCTTTTACATTCCATCTGATTTTTATCTTCCGGATTACATGACAGGAAATGAATACATTCAATTCGTTTTGGCGCGTTATCCAAATGCAGACCTTGATAAGGTCGATTCTTTCTTTGAATTATATGATTTGAAGGAAGCTAAGAATCAGCTTTTAGAATCTTATTCTTTTGGGATGAAAAAGAAAGTTCAAATTATCGCTGCTGTCTTATCAAATGCTCCTTATGTTTTGGGAGATGAAGTTTTTAATGGTTTGGATTTTGAAACCACTTTGATTACAGTAAAACTCTTTCAGGCTTTACTTGATCATCGCAGTTTTGTCTTAATTTCACATAATATGACCATAATCAATCACTTTTGTGACCATATCTTTTTGATGTCTAATGGGAAATTAGTTCCTTTTACTGGCGATGCTAGTCAATTGGAAGCAGAGGTGTTACGCACGGAGTCTGTTCATGATAAAATCACGTTCATTCAAAGATACGCAACTTTTGATGACAATGTTTCTGAATAATGCTTTGAAAGGTTTCTTAAATCGCCCAATTTTCAAATCAAAATGGGTAAGACGTTCCTTTGTCACTTTCCTATGCCTGCTTTATATTTTGTATTATCTCTACAACATGAAAGAGCTGGCAAAAATATCATCCATCAGAACAAATGTTCCTCTTGCTATTTTGGAAACTGGGCAGAAACAAATCTTTTTTAGCTATTTCAGCAATACATTTGTCTTGGGTTGCTTGTCCTTTCTTTTTGTTGAGGCAACCTTGGCTTTGGATAAGACATCTTTGTATTTCGTTAAAGCTTTACCATTTCGAAAACGTGATATTCAAAGGGCTTACTCTTTGTTCCGTTTGTTGTTAATGGTTGGGATTTATGAATTAGTCATGATCATTGCAACGCCTGCTATCAAGTTGGTTACAACTTCTGTGGGAGATTTTGGCTTGTTTTTCCTTAGTCAACATTTTTCGTTCTTTCTTGTTATCATCAGCTTAGAATGCCTGTCTTTAGTGCTAGATAGGCTTTTGCAAAATCAGATAAAACACTTGCTTGTGATTAAACTACTCCTAGCAAATCTAATTTTAATAACTAGTTTGGCTTATTTCTTTCAATGGCGTTATGCACTAGAATCACGATTAGCTTCTTCTCCATTTTCCATTCATGAGTTGATTCTAGGAGCATTCCTTGGTAGTTTTGGCTGTCTAGTTGTCGCTGTTTATTTGCTTTTACATTTGCCTTTGGCTGACACTTTAGTTACTAGTCGCAGTCGCTTTATTAAGGTACCTGTTCTTGATAAAGTCACCTTTCGTTATAAAACAAATTGGTATTATTTGATTTTTCCTGTGATTGTTATTGGCATTATGGCTTATCAGAGTGGTGTAAAAGCAGTTCTGGCAGTCTTACCAACATTGCTTGCGTTTAATGGCTTATTATTACTTTCACATGGCGATAGCACAGAGGATTTCCGACATCAGTATAATCTCCTGCGGATTACAGTATGGGAAGAATACTTTGGTCAGTATTTGCTTCTTGTATTGTTGGAAATACCTTTATTGATTTGCTTTGCCTTTCATTTAGCTACTATTAACCAAGTGATGGTGTCAGTTGCTTTTGCTCAATCTGCTTTGATGCTGGGCTATCTTTTTCCAAAATCACGCGGAAATCTTAATGAGACCACGTCAATGTTTTTATTAGGGATTATTTTTATCTTAGTCACGCTTGTTGTGAAAAACGCAAGCTTGGGTTTGATAGTTATTATCCTATTAGCAGGTATTCACTATAGTCTTCTTAGGAGGTTAAGATATGAAAGATTTTAGTCGTTGTCTAGGGATTAGTGTAGTGACCTACGCTGCCTTAGTTGTGTTTACAAGCCTTTGGAAATTATTTCAGCTTGGCGGATCGTCAGCTTCAGTAAAAACTTTGTTAGGCATCACCATTGATAACAAAATTACTGAGCACAAGATTTCCACAACATTTGGCTTGTCTTGGCAAACATTAATTGCATTTATCATTTATTTTTGCCTTGTCTGTGCTCTAACTTATCTCACTGATAAATTCAGCGAAACGAAACATGATTGAGTTGTTTAGTTTAGTTGTTATTACAATTTTGTCAGTTTATGCTGCGGTCGGATTACATGAGATATTGCATTACTTGGTGGCACGAGCACTGCATTACCAAGCGTGTTTTAAACACGTTGGTGTTCTGGCTTTTCAAGTGGAGTATAGAAATCAAAACTGTCCCTTAGACAATTTCTTAATTGCTTTTATATCCCCATTTCTATTGACTATTATTGGCATTTTAATCCCTCTAAATTACTACACCCTCGTATTGAAGGTAACTTGTCTAATGAATCTGTTTAACCTCTTACCATTCACAGCAGATGGCGAGGTGATTTTACTGTCAATTGTTCAGCTAATTCAAAAGGAGAAAAATAGTGAAAAATAAAAAAATGAAACTTGGTCTCTTTATCATTTTGTTTGCGATTATTTTTGGTGGTGGTTATATCGTTACCAATAAATTAAACGGAACAAGTGCTTATGTTGATGAAACGGCTCAGCTGGTTAAAGATAATCCAGATGATGTGGTTAGTCGCTTAGAAGCTAAAGAACAAGGCATGTATTATTTTGGCTTTCCAACCTGTCCGTGGTGTGTTGAGTTATTGCCTGTCTTAGACAAGGAATTACAAGCAGACCATGTTAAAGCCTATACAGTCGATGTTCGAGGTAAACATTATAGCGACGCTGACAATGCTATCGTGAAAAAATTCTCTCAAACTTATACCAAAGAAGACAAATTATACGTTCCTTTTGTCGTTGCAATTAATAGTTCAGGAGATGTTAAAGTTCACGTTGGTACGGTCGATGACCATGATGCCACTAAAGATAAAATGACTAAAAATCAAGAAAAACGTCTGGTTAAAATCCTGGACAAAATGATTACTTTTAGTCAAAGCTGAAAGATAAATAAATACGCCACTTCGTTTTAAAACGAAAGGGCGTATTTTTGAATTGAGGTTTTTAACATCAACTATTCTATTTTTTATTGTAACTTCTTTAGTTTCCTGAATTGTGATTCATTACAGGGGAGTTTTATTCCTTGATATGGATAGATAATTCACCAGTGTCAATGCTTGCTTGGGCGCCGATAGTGATTGTAAAGAGTGGCTGAGTGTGGGCAAAATCAAGGTCATACATGACAGGAATGGTTTTAAGAAGTGGGTGCTTGTCTAGGATATAGGTTAATATTTCGGGTGTCATTTGGCACTCCTTTGGGAAGCGTCCGATAAGCACTGCTTTTGGATTGGGGTAAGCTTGTAAAATGGCTGCTAAATTGCGGTCAAAATCATGATAGTCATCTTCTTCTGCCTCTTCTAAGAAAAGGACATAATCGTTGACTTGAGGGGCGTAAGGTGTCCCGCGAAGAAGTCCAAAAGTAGACAAATTTCCACCAATAATGGTGCCAGAAGCTTTCCCTGCGTTGTAAATTTTCCATTCTGTTGGCATAAAATGACGTGGTTGTGTTGGGTCATACCAAGGGTCGCTTGACCACTCCTGACTTGGAACAAGGTCATAAGCTGATTTTGTCATGGCATTTAACCAAGCCTTGCTCTGGTAATCTTGACCTTCTTTCATTTTAAAACTAGAATATGATGGTCCCATGTAAGTGAGGTTTCCAGTTTTAGCAAAAATAGCATTTAAAAAAGCTGTTGAATCAGAATAACCGCAGATAATTTTGGGGTGTTTGGCAATTAAGTCGTAGTCAAGATAGGGCAACAGTTCGTTAGAATTAAAACCACCAATCGTAGCCAGAATAGCATCAACAGAGTCATCAGCAAAAGCAGCGTGCAAATCAGCAACACGGCTCTTGATTGAAGAAGAATAGAGCATATCAGATTCTAAATAATGTTCTGAAAATGACACACGAAATCCTAGATTTTCTAACGTTTCCTTGGCAGAAAGATTGGCTTCAAATCCACCCAAGCGAGCAATTGAATCTGACGGACTGAGTACGCGAATGTGACTGTTAGGACTTAGTTTTTTCATAAACCACCTCCAAAGATTTTTAGTATTCTATCATAGATTGTTGAAATTTCAAGGGTAAAGCTGTGAATTCTTTTATTTTCATAAACCTCTTTCAGAATTTCACGAATTAGGCTTGACGAGCTTATTATTTTAGGGTAAAATATTATCTGTTATGGCGGTATAGCCAAGTGGTAAGGCACGGCTCTGCAAAAGCTTGATCGTCGGTTCAAATCCGTCTACCGCCTTCATAATGCCAAGTAAGCTCGATTAATCGAGCTTTTTTTGTTTTTATCTTGGAAAAAACCGTGAAAATTTAGTGGTTATTTTCAGTTATCAAAAGGCTCCAAAAAGCCTAAAATAAAAACTCTTTCAAGCCGCATATGGCTTGCCAATAGCTTGCTTTTATGGTAAACTATGATAGTTGTATTATGCAACAAATACTCATTCTGGATGTATTGTGAGTCTGTTGCTCATTATGAGTGGATTTGCAAGATGAAGTCTGGAAGAGGAAAAAAACATTTTATAAAGGAGAAACTACTCATGGCAGTAATTTCAATGAAACAACTTCTTGAAGCTGGTGTTCACTTCGGTCACCAAACTCGTCGCTGGAACCCTAAGATGGCTAAATACATCTTCACAGAACGTAACGGTATCCACGTTATCGACCTTCAACAAACTGTAAAAATGGCTGACGCAGCTTACGAATTCGTTCGTGATGCAGCTGCTAACGACGCTGTAATCTTGTTTGTTGGTACTAAAAAACAAGCTGCTGACGCTGTTAAAGAAGAAGCAGAACGCGCAGGTCAATACTACATCAACCACCGTTGGTTGGGTGGAACTCTTACAAACTGGGATACTATCCAAAAACGTATCGCTCGTTTGAAAGAAATCAAACGTATGGAAGAAGATGGAACTTTTGAAGTTCTTCCTAAGAAAGAAGTTGCTCTTCTTAACAAACAACGTGCTCGTCTTGAAAAATTCTTGGGCGGTATCGAAGATATGCCACGTATTCCAGACGTAATGTACATTGTTGACCCACACAAAGAACAAATCGCTGTTAAAGAAGCTAAAAAACTTGGTATCCCTGTAGTAGCTATGGTTGATACTAACGCTGATCCAGATGATATCGATGTTATCATCCCAGCTAACGATGACGCTATCCGCGCCGTTAAATTGATCACTTCTAAATTGGCTGACGCTGTTATCGAAGGACGCCAAGGTGAAGATGCTGACGCTGATTTCCAAGCAGAAGCAAAAGCTGATTCAATCGAAGAAATCGTTGAAGTTGTAGAAGGCGACAACGAATAAGATTAGAGTCTTAACAGTCTTTGATATGCTTTAAAACGGGGCAGAAAGCAAACCGCTCTGTCTCGTTTTTATTATTTGGTAAACAAAAAAATCCTGGAGGACATAAAAATGGCAATTACTGCAGCTCAAGTAAAAGAATTGCGTGAAAAATCAGGTGCTGGTGTCATGGACGCTAAAAAAGCACTTGTTGAAACTGACGGTGACATGGAAAAAGCAATTGAATTGCTTCGTGAAAAAGGTATGGCTAAAGCAGCTAAAAAAGCTGACCGCGTTGCTGCTGAAGGTTTGACTGGTACTTACGTTGACGGTAACGTTGCAGCAGTTGTTGAAGTTAACGCTGAAACTGACTTCGTTGCTCAAAACGCACAATTCGTTGAATTGGTTAAAGAAACAGCTAAAGCTATCGCTGAACAAAAACCTGCTAACAACGAAGAAGCACTTAAAGTAACTTTGGCTTCAGGTGATACTTTGGAAGCAGCTTACGTTAACGCAACTGCAACTATCGGTGAAAAAATCTCATTCCGTCGTTTTGCACTTATCGAAAAAACTGACGAACAACACTTCGGTGCTTACCAACACAACGGTGGACGTATCGGTGTTATCACAGTTCTTGAAGGTGGCGACGAAGCTCTTGCAAAACAAGTTTCAATGCACGTTGCAGCTATGAAACCAACAGTTCTTTCATACAAAGAACTTGACGAACAATTCATCCACGATGAATTGGCTCAAATGAACCACGCTATCGATCTTGATAACGAATCACGTGCAATGGTTAACAAACCAGCTCTTCCACACTTGAAATTTGGTTCTAAATCACAATTGACTGATGAAATCATCGCTCAAGCTGAAGAAGATATCAAAGCAGAACTTAAAGCTGAAGGTAAACCAGAAAAAATCTGGGATAAAATCATCCCTGGTAAAATGGCTCGCTTCATGCTTGACAACACTAAAGTTGACCAACAATACACACTTCTTGCACAAGTTTACATCATGGACGACAGCAAAACTGTTGAACAATACCTTGATTCAGTAAACGCAAAAGTTGTTACTTTCGCTCGTTTCGAAGTTGGTGAAGGTATCGAAAAAGCAGCTAACGACTTTGAATCAGAAGTTGCAGCTACAATGGCAGCAGCTCTTAACAAATAAGAATAGCTTGCTAATATAAAAAGAAGATCACTTAGTGGTCTTCTTTTTTTGTGTGTAACATTAAAGAGCTTGGGATTTCCAAGCTCTTAGTTTTTTAGATTAAGATAAAGCACCTAAACCAAGAACAGTTAGTGTTCCCATGATTAAGCCTGCAAGGATAACCCCTAGCATAACAGCTGTAATACTGCGTTTGAAGTCCCAGTCAAGAATTGAAGCGGCAAGTGTTCCTGTCCAAGCTCCTGTTCCAGGAATTGGAATTCCTACAAAGAGAAGAAGAGCAATGAAAATTCCTTTGTCACCAGCAGTATCTGCAAGTTTTTTACCACCTTTATGACCTTTTTTCAAACACCAAGTAAAGAAACCGCCGATAACAGGTTTATCAGCTCCCCACTCTAAAACGCGGCGAGCAAAGAAGAAGATAATTGGAACTGGAAGCATGTTGGCAACAACCCCGATAATCAGTGCTTGCCACATTGGAATACCAGTTGCGATAGCATAAGGAACAGCACCACGAAGCTCAATAAGTGGCACCATGCCGATTAAAAATGTAATAATATAGTTCATTACTTGAAACCTTTCATTTGTTACAAGGTTAATTGTATCTTATCTAGGAAACAAACTCAACTAAAATCTGTTCTAATAGTAAAATACTATTGCTTAATAAGCGCTATTTATTTTAAATGGTGAGAAAAGCTTACGAGAGCAGGTCATTTGGTGTATTTTCGTTTATAAAAAGTGATATTTTTGTTATAATATTAGTCAGTTATAGTCAAAGAGAGTCCATCTTGAAATGGTCTTTAATCTTGAAAAGGAGGAAGCTAATGGCAAAAAATACATCTGATAGTATTGAAGAATACATCAAGCAATTACTTGCCCAATCAGGTATTGCTGAGATTAAGCGGTCAAACTTGGCAGATGCCTTTCAAGTTGTTCCTAGCCAAATTAACTACGTGATTAAAACACGTTTTACAGAAAGTCGTGGCTATACAGTCGAAAGTAAGCGTGGTGGCGGTGGTTATATTCGCATTGCTAGAGTGCGTTTCTCAGACCAACACCAAATGTTTGATAATCTTATGGCAAATATCGGTGAACGTATCAGCGAGCAAGTCTTTACAGATTTGATTCAATTACTTTTTGACGAAAAAATTATTAGTGAACGTGAAGGAAATCTGATTTTAGCAACAGCTACTGATGAAGTTTTAGGAAAAGATGCTCCAGAAATTCGAGCACGTATGTTGCGAAAAATCTTACAAAGATTAGATAGAAAAGGATTCCATTTATGAGTGAATATTCAATGAAAATGCAGGAGGTTTTCAGTATCGCCCAGTATCAGGCGGCGAGATTTGAAAGCCCATATTTAGAAAGTTGGCATGTGCTTTTAGCCATGGTAGCTGTCCATGATTCAGTGGCAGGGTTAACATTTGCTGAATACCAAAATAAAATTGCTTACGAAGAGTACGAAGCGGCAGCTGTTTTGGCACTCGGAAAATCACCTTTGGCAGATGTGAAAAATGTGCAGTTCTTAGAACAATCTAAAGCCTTAAAAGACGTTTTAGCCTTTGCTGAATCAATTTGCAAAGTGACTGGCAGCACTGAAGTCGGAACAGAGCATGTCCTTTATGCTATGTTGTTGAATCTCGATTTGTTTGCGACACGTCTTTTGGAAGTTGCTGGATTTAAAAATAAAGAAGATGGTGATTCAGCACGCTTGCTTGATTTGCGTAAATCATTGTCACGTAATGCTGGATTTACTAAAGAAAAAATCAAAGCTATTCACGATCTTCGCAAACCCAAAAAAGCCACAATGGGCGGTGCTTTCTCAGAAATGATGAAACCTCAGTCAACAGCGGGAGAATTATCAGATTTCACGCGTGATTTGACTGAAATGGCACGCCAAGGAAAATTGGAACCAGTTATTGGTCGCGAAAAAGAAATTTCTCGCATGGTACAAGTTCTTAGCCGTAAGACAAAGAATAATCCTGTCTTGGTCGGTGAAGCTGGGGTCGGAAAAACTGCCCTTGCTTACGGTCTAGCGCAGCGTATCGTCAATGGTGAAATTCCTTATGAGCTTCAAGACATGCGTGTTTTAGAGCTTGATATGATGAGCGTTGTAGCGGGAACTCGTTTCCGTGGTGACTTTGAGGAGCGCATGAACCAAATCATCTCAGATATCGAAGAAGATGGTCATATTATTCTTTTCATTGATGAAGTGCACACCATTATGGGTTCTGGTTCTGGAATTGACAGTACGTTAGATGCTGCTAATATCTTGAAACCTGCTCTTGCACGTGGTACGCTTCACATGGTTGGTGCGACAACTCAAGAAGAGTATCAAAAACATATCGAAAAAGATGCAGCTCTTTCACGTCGTTTTGCGAAAATTACGATTGAAGAACCAAGTGTTGAAGATGCTTATCAGATTCTTCTTGGACTTAAGAAATCTTACGAAACTTTCCACAATGTAACGATTTCTGATGCCGCTGTGTTGACAGCAGTTAAAGCTGCCCACCGTTATTTGACAAGTAAGAATCTACCAGACTCAGCTATTGATTTGCTTGATGAAGCTAGTGCAACTGTTCAAGGTTTGGTGAAAAAAGAAACACCTTCTGACTTAACTCCAGCTGACCAAGCTATCTTAGAAGGTGATTTCAAAAAAGCTACGAAATTGCTGAAAGCTTCACGTAAAGCTGTGACACGTAAGCCAACAGCTGTGACAGAAGATGACATCATGGCAACTCTTAGCCGTTTGTCAGGTATTCCTGTTGAAAAAATGACGCAAGCTGACAGCAAGAAATATTTGACGCTTGAAAAAGAATTGCATAAACGTGTTATTGGTCAAGATGCTGCAATTTCTGCCATTAGCCGTGCTATTCGTCGAAATCAAGCTGGTATCCGTACAGGAAAACGTCCAATTGGTTCATTTATGTTCTTAGGACCAACTGGTGTTGGTAAGACAGAATTAGCTAAGGCTTTAGCAGAGCTACTTTTTGATGATGAATCAGCGCTTATCCGCTTTGACATGTCTGAATACATGGAAAAATTTGCGGCGAGTCGTTTAAACGGAGCGCCTCCAGGATATGTTGGTTACGAAGAAGGTGGCGAATTAACCGAAAAAGTTCGCAACAAACCTTATTCAGTGCTTCTTTTTGATGAGGTTGAAAAAGCTCACCCAGATATTTTCAATGTTTTACTTCAAGTCTTGGATGATGGTGTGTTGACAGACAGTCGTGGTCGTAAAGTTGATTTCTCAAATACGATTATTATCATGACGTCAAACCTTGGTGCGACAGCTCTTCGTGATGATAAGACAGTCGGATTTGGTGCGCGTGACATGGCTCATGACTATGATGCTATGCAAAAACGTATCATGGAAGAACTTAAGAAAGCTTATCGTCCTGAGTTTATCAACCGTATTGATGAAAAAGTTGTCTTCCACCACTTGACACAAGAAAATATGCGTGACGTGGTTAAAATCATGGTTAAACCATTGATTGCAACCTTAGCTGAAAAAGATATTACGCTTAAATTCCAACCATCAGCACTTAAATATCTTGCTGAAGCTGGATATGACCCAGAAATGGGTGCCCGTCCACTTCGCCGTACCCTACAAGATAAAGTCGAAGACAAACTATCAGAACTTATCCTATCAGGCGAATTAGCAAGTGGAAATACTCTTAAAATTGGTGTCTCAAAAGGACAACTCAAATTTGATATTGCATAACAAATAACCCTGCTTGGATAAAACAAGCAGGGTTTTAGTTTGGTATCAATAGCTTATTGATGCAATATCATGGACATAACTTGCCAATTCAGCATGATCTAGCTGTGATAGATTTAAAATTCCTAAAAAGCAAAGATGGGTTCGGTACATTTTTTTATAGTCAAGGTCATTAGAAATCAAAATAAGATTTGAATGGGGCTCTTTAGATCTTATTTGTTTAGCAATTTTAATGCCGTTCCAAGTCTTTAAATGTACGTCATTTATGATAAAATAAGTATTAGGAGTTTTATGATTTGGAATGAGTCGATAAAACGACTTGTGTTTAATCGCTTTATTAGGATAATATTCAGCTAAGATTTTTTTGATAGTATGGTAAAAATCTTTATTGTACCAAACTGGTTGCATGACATAAATCATAGAACCTCCTTTCAAAATTATTGTAGCAAATGTAAATGTAATATTTGGGCTTATCTAATGAACAGTCACTTATTTGTCATGAATAGCAGTTTTTTTACCGTTCATGATATTTTAAATGCCGTTCGTTACATAGTCGTAAATGATTGCTTTGCTTTTGTTACGATAGTTTTATCAGGAGGTTTTTTGTATGGATTATATCATGGTAACAAAAGGAAGACTATCATTAAAAGTAAAGTTAATAGATATTTATTACGTAAGCACAGTGGCAAATAAGCCGCATGTCTTAAAAGTTGTAACAGAAAATGATTGTTATGAAATTTATGGGAAATTAAAAGATATTCAAGCAATTGCTCCACATATCTTTACACGATGTCATAAACAGTATCTGGTCAATCTTTTTCATGTTAAAGGGATTAATAAGGAAAAGCAACAAATTATTTTTATAACAAGTTGTATTGACAATATTAAGTGTTCAAGACGGTGCTTAAAAGATGTCATACAAACTTGGGAAAATATATAGGAGTTTAAAATGCTAAATATCTTTGTGTTAGAGGATGATTTTTTCCAACAATCACGTTTGGAACAAGCTATTAATCGTTGTATGAAAGAAAATCAACTGAAATACCGTCAGTTGGAGATTTTTGGGAAGCCTCAACAGCTTTTGGAAGCTATCAAGGAACAAGGGAATCATCAATTTTTTTTCTTAGATATTGAAATTAAAGGAGAAGAGAAAAAAGGAATGGAGATTGCGCGTGAAATTCGTGCTAAAGACCCTAATGCAGTGATTGTTTTTGTGACGACGCACTCTGAATTTATGCCAGTAACTTATAAGTACCGTGTAGCGGCACTTGATTTTATTGATAAAGGGCTAAATGAAGAGGAGTTTCAAGAGGCAGTATCATCTGTCTTAGTATATGCTTTTGAAAATGTCGATACCACAGTAGCAAGTGATGCCTTTGTCTTTAAAAACGAGCATTCACACGTTCAAGTTCCTTTTTCGGATATTTTGTACTTCGAGACATCATCAACAATTCACAAAGTTATTTTAACCACAAAAACAGGGCATATGGAATTTTATGGCAAGGTTTCAGATATCGCAAAAGCAGACGAACGCCTTTACCAAAGTCACCGTGCCTATGTCGTTAATCCAGAAAATGTCACCAAAATTGATCGCACCAACCATATCGTCTACTTCGAAGGCGATGAATCGTGCTTTGTGTCACGCCTGAAACTAAAAGGATTAATCGAAAGAGTGGAGAAATAGAGGATGACGGTTTATAACGATGGAGTTTTTTATTTAAAGTGGTTGATTATATTAGTTATTTTTCAACAAGTGAGTGGTATTAAATTAGGATGGAAGAGATTATCATTTATCCCACTCATATATGCACTCATTGGGTATTTTTGCTATGATGTTGAAGTTTATTTAGAACCATTTTATTTATTGATTACATTTTTTATTTATAAGTTAAAAAATGTATGGAATTGGAATCAATATATTTTTAATGGTTTATTTCCTATCGTTGTGTCAGATCTTTTTACACGAATTGCTGGTTTATATTTAAGGTTTGTATTGAATATTTCTTTAGAAGAATGGTGGACATATAAATGGGCAAATTTTATAGTTGTCATTTTATTAATTCCCCTTTAT